>NZ_BAAHYY010000044.1:0-15286 GCF_054657315.1 Marinitoga arctica
TATTAAATATAATTCTTTATTTTTAAATATTGTCAAAATTTTTTATTATATTTTTGTTTAATACATATATTTTATTTCCTTCTTTTTTTATTATTCCTTCTCCTTCTAATCGAGAAAATGCCCGCGAAAGAGCAGGTCTTGTGACCCCAAAAAAATGAGCAAGTTGTTCTATGGAATGATCTAAAATTATTTCATTTTTTTCATTATCTCTTATTTTTTCATTTAGATAAAATAATATTTTATCTTTTAAACTGTTTAAAGTTATAAACCATAATTTTTGAGAGATAAAATTAAATTTCGTTCCTAAATGCTCTATTAACTCAATTAAAAATTCCTTATTCTCCATAGCCAAATCATATATTACATCTTTAGCAATATATCCAATAAGACATTTCCTTTCTGAAATAATGTCTACAGGGAGAATTGAATTTTTTGAAAACGTTGCTCCTAAAGCTAATATATTTGGTGATGATATTTCTTCTATTTGAATAACCTTACCATCTATTTCTGTCATCTCAGTTTTGATAGTACCCTTTAATAACAACATTATTTCATCTATTTTTTCTCCTCGTGATTTTATAGTTATGTTTTTTTCATATTCTTTTATAATTAATATATTTTTATTCAATAATTCTTCTATTTCGCTCATTTTTAATTTTCTAAAAACTATCATTTTTGAAAAAATTGTCCCCAAAGGATGCATTATTTCACCTCCCATTTCATTATATCATAATAATGACAAATTTTGTCCAATTTTTATTTAAATAATAAATGTGATAAAATTATACTGACAATAAAAAAGGAGGTTTTTTATGCACATATTAACTGCCGAGGAAATGAAAAAAATTGATGAACAAACTTCTATTGAATATGGGATTAGTTCAGAAGTTTTAATGGAACAAGCTGCAATATCTTTATATATAGAACTTACCAAAATTTATAATAAAAATACACATTTTTTATTTGTTCTTGGGACAGGAAATAATGGTGGTGATGGTTTAGCTACCGCTAGATTGCTATATAACGAAGGTTATAATAATATAAAAATTGCCATTATTGGAGAAAATGAGAGTAAATTATTTAAAAAACAATTAAATACTATTAAAAAATATGGATTTAATAACTTTATAGATTATAATAACGATTTTAAAAATCATGTAAGAACTGCTGAATGTATTATAGATGGCTTAATTGGAATAGGTTTAAAAGGAAATTTAAAAGAAAAAACAAAAGAAGTTATTCATATTATAAATTCTGAAAAAAGAGGAACTGTTATTTCTATTGATATTCCTTCTGGAATAGATGCTAATACTGGAAAAATTACAGAAATCGCCATAAAAGCTGATAAAACTATATCATTTGGAAGTTATAAACTTGGCCATATTTTCTTTCCTGGTAGAGAATATTCTGGTGAAGTTGTTATTTCACCGCTTTCTTTTCCAAAAAAACTATTCAATATAACTAATAGAGAATTGGTAACAAAAGAAATGGTTAGAAAATTATTACCAAAAAGACCTAAATTCTCTCAAAAATATGATTTTGGTAATGTTGTGATATTTGCAGGTTCTTCAGAATTTCCTGGAGCCTCTATTTTATCAGCTATTGGTGCTCAAAAAGTTGGTGCTGGATTAGTAAGATTAATCACTCCTTCGTCACTTTCATCAACTGTTTTAGAACATGAACCAGGTATAATATATAAATCTCTTAACAAAGACAAATTTTCTTTAAAAGATGTGAATACAGTTTCTAATTTAACAAAAAAAGCATCTGTTATTGTTATAGGACCAGGATTAGGGCGATCTGATGAGACAATGCAGTTTGTAAGAAATATTGTTGAATATTCTAATTCCCCTATTGTAGTAGATGCAGATGCACTTTATGCTGTGGATGCCTTGAGATTAAGAGAAAATATAGTTCTAACTCCTCATGTAGGAGAAATGCAGAGGATTGTAAGAACTGACGAAATAGAAATAAGACAAAATTATGAGTATACAGAATATTTTGCTAAGAAAAAAAGAGCTACAATTGTTTTTAAAGATGCTACAACGATAATTACAAATGGAGATAGAACTTATTTTAACATCACAGGAAATTCTGCACTAGCTAAAGGTGGAAGTGGGGATCTATTAACTGGCATAATTGCCGGGTTAATTGCACAAGGCTTAAATGTTATGGATGCAAGTATTGTAGCTTCCTATTTGTCAGGTAGAACTGCTGAAATCATTAGTTCAGAAATGTCCGAATATTTTACAACACCTCTAGATATTGCTAAAAATATTTATAGGGCTATCTTGGAGGTTATGAATGATTAAAAGAAAACTACTTCAAAAATTGAAGCAAAAACAAAAATTAAATCAAAATCAAATACAGGCATTAGCAATTATCCAAATGCCTTTAAATAAATTAGATGACGAAATAAATGAGTTTATACTCGAAAATGTATTTTTAAAATTTGAAAATGAAAATCTTAGATTATATAGCTTAGATTATTTAGATCATATTTTGGAATCAATTTCTTATAATTTTAGCTTTTTAGATGAAATTAAACCAATATTTTTAGCTTTAGTTCCAGACAACCTTGAAAGTATAGCTGAAACATTATTTAATTACCTTGATAATAATGGTATATTAACTATTTCAAAAATTGATTTCATTAAAAAATACAACGTTTCAAAAAAAGATTATGAATTATTAATTGATATTTTAAAAAACTTGGGTCCAACTGGTTTCGCTGAAGAAACTCTGGAAAAAGCATTAAGATTGAGAGAAAAAATAGGGGAAAGAGGAACTCCTCTTTCAAGTTTAGAAACTAATGAAAATATATTATACATAAACGCTAAACCTGATATTGTTTTTTTTAAAAATAACAATAAAATTAAATGGGAGATTAATATCCCTAAAATACCAGAGATTGATGAAGTTTATTTAAATAATTTAAAAAATTCAAAAGAAAAAGATATCAAGAAATACATTGAAAAAGAGATGGAAAAATTATATATTTTAAGAAATGCTATAAATAAAAGAAAAGAATATTTAAATATTTTAGCAGAAATAATTTCCAAAGAAAATCAGGAATTTTTAGAATCAGGAATAAATCCTAAAAGATTGGGAATAAGGGAAATAGCTTCAAAATTAAATATTTCTCCTTCTACAGTTAGCAGAAGCATATCTTCTAAATATTTCATGAATTTAAAAAAAATTATTCTACCATTTTCTAGTATTTTTAATACAAAGGAATCTCAATCTAATGAAAAAGAAAAAATATTAAATTATATAAAAAAGCACATAAATATTTCTGATAACAAATTATCTAAAATGATTGAAGAAACTTTAAAAATAAAAATTTCCAGAAGAACTGTAAACAAATATAAAAATATTATAAAGAGAGGTTATTAATATGAATATTTTTATTGTTTCTGGAGGAGAGCCACAAAGTTCTTTAAATTTTTATAAATCTATAATAAATAACTGCGAGATTTTAATTGCAGTAGATAAAGGTATTGAATTATTTAAAAAATTAGACTTAGAACCTGATTATTTAATAGGCGATTTAGATTCTGCATCACAGGAGGCAATTGAATGGGCAGAATCTAATGATGTGGAAATTATAAAATATAGAACTGATAAAGACTTTACTGATATTGACCTTGCTATTGAATTTTCCATTGAAAGAAGTGCAAATAAAATTTTTATTTCTGGATTTTTGGGAAATAGATTAGATCACATTTTAGGTTCTTTATTGTTATTAAAAAAATATAATTCAAATATTATCTTTTTAGAGGAATTTTTAGAAATACAAAAGATTCCAAAAAATTTTGAAAAGAATGTAAAAATAGGGGAAATATGGTCAATTTTTTCGTTATCTGAAAAAACAGAAGGAATTTACCTTGAAGGCTTTAAATATCCGTTGAAAAATGGAACTCTATATTTTGATAATCCTATTGGAGTAAGTAATGAAACAATTAATAATTTTGTCGAAATTTCTTATTCTAAAGGTTGTTTGGTTTATTTTAGATGGAAAAATAATTAAACGATTTGAATTTCGTTAATTATTTTTCAGAAATTTACTATATAAATAATAACTTTTTTTAGGTATTCTTTTTAATTTATTTTTTCTATCAATATAAACTAAGCCAAATCTTAAGGTATAACCTTTTGTCCATTCAAAATTATCCATTAATGTCCAATAAAAATATCCTTTAATTTTTACCCCTTCTTCAATTAATTCTTTTATTTTTCTTAAATGTAATATAATATAATTAAAACGTTCAATATCATTTATTTTATTTTTTTTATTTAAAGTGTCATCAAGATCTATTCCGTTTTCTGTAATATATATTTTTTTCTTACCATATTTATAATATACTTTTTTAGATATTTCTTTTATACCATCAGGATATATTTCTGAATTCCTTTTTGAAAAATTACCTCTCTTTGGTTTTACTATCCTAAATTTTAAAAATGCATTTTTGTCATATTCTACAAATAATCTTGAATAGTAGTTTATCCCCCAAAAATCTATAGGTGATGATATCGTTTCCATATCATCATATTCAAAAATATATTCTTTTGATTTCAACAGATTATACATTTCCTCTGGATAACATGAAGAAAATATTGGTTTATAATACCAACCATTAAAAAATTGATATGCTAATTTAGCTGCATATAAATCTTTGTCTTCATATGATACAGGATATATCGGTATAGAAGAATTTGATATACCTATTTCACCATTTTTCACTATTTTTCTAAACGATTTAGCTACTTTACCATGAGCAACTAATAAATTGTGAGCAACTTTAAAAGCTTTTTTGTAATTATTTTTTTCTTTAGGAGGAAATGTGCCTTCTATATATCCTCTTTGAATTATTCTAAGTGGCTGGTTTAAGGTAATCCATTGTTTTACTTTATTTCCATATTCTTCAAATAAAAATGAAGAATAATCATTAAATATTTTTGGAAAATCTTTTGATTCCCATCCTCCATATTTTTCAAATAAATATAATGGTATATCATAATGAAATATAGTAATAAACGGTTTTACTTTATATTCCAAAAGTTTATCAATAATATAATGATAAAAATTTACTCCTTTTTTATTTATCTTTCCAAACCCATAAGGAAAAATTCTTGACCAAGATATAGAAAATCTATATGAATTTATATTTAAATCTTTTAACAATTTAAGATCCTCATCATATCTATTATAATAATCACATGCTATTTCACCAGAAGAACCATCATTTATGTTAAATTTATTCTTACAGAAAGATGACCATATGGATGGCCCTTTACCTTCCAAATAATCGCTTCCTTCTATTTGATATGCTGATGAGGCTACGCCAAATAAAAAATTCTTTGAAAAATCACTTCTTTTCACTTCTATTATCCTTTCAATCCTGTAGATGTTATACCTTCAATAAATTGCTTTTGCATTAATAAATACACAACAAGAATAGGAATAACTGATACAACAGCACCAGCAAGCAAATAATTCCATTGAGCTGAGTATTCTCCCTGAAAATTTATTAAAGCAAGTGGAAGGGTAAATTTTTCTACACTATTAATATAAATTAAGGGTCTTAATAGATCATTCCAATTTATTAAAAAGGAAATAATAAATAATGCTGAAAGAGGAGTTCTTGATAATGGAACAAAAATTCTCCAATATACCTGAAATGGGCTAGCGCCATCTATTACAGCAGCCTCTTCTAATTCCATAGGAATATTTTCATAAAAACTTCTCATTAAAAATATACCAGTCGTACCAATTAAAAACGAAGGAACTATTAAAGGCATATATGAGTTTATCCATCCAAAATATTTCATCAGTAAAAACTCTGGAATTATAACAACCTCTACAGGAACCATTATAGTTGCTAATATTAATCCAAATAATATTTCTTTTCCTTTAAAATGCATCCTTGCAAAAGCAAATCCTGTTATTGAACATGTAAACAGTTGTCCAAATGCTGCAGTAGTAGCAACAAAAAGACTATTTAAAGTATATCTCATAAAATTGAATTTAGTAAAAATTTCTTTATAATTATCAAATGTAGGATGTGAAGGAAAAAATTCAGGAGGATATTTATAAACAGCTTGCAAAGGTTGCAATGAGGTTATAAACATCCAATAAAACGGAAATATCATAATAATTGATATTAATATTAGAAGAAAATATAAAGATATTTTAGATAAATTTGTGTTTTTTTCCATTATTTCACCTCAATATCTATATTTTACCCATTTTGATCTATATTTGAAATTTAAATAAGTAATCGTTGCTACTATTGCTAGAAGTACCATCGCTATACTAGATGCTGTTCCCATTTGGAATAATTCAAAAGCATTTTGATATACATAATAAGATAATGTTGTAGAAGAAACTCCTGGTCCTCCTTTTGTCATTGTATATACTATTTCAAAACTCTTAAAAGAATCTATTGTTGACATAATTAAAACGAAAAACATCGTTGGTGTAATCAATGGAAGTGTTATATACTTAAATTCTGCAAATTTTGTTGCTCCATCTACTCTTGCTGCTTCTATTAAGCTTTTTGGAATATCCTGCAATCCTGCAAGATAAATTATCATATAATATCCTACTCTTTTCCAAGCATAAACAAATGCCACAACATATAATGAATATGTGCCATCAGAAAGCCATGACGGTGGATTAGATATTCCTAATGTACGTAATATAAAATTTATAAAGCCCGTATCTGTGCTAAAAATCCATTGCCACACTATACCTATTGCAACAGTGGATGTAATAACCGGTGCAAAATACATAATTCGAAATATTGTTGTTCCTTTTAATCCTTTATTTAATAATACAGCTAATAATAAAGAAAAAATAACAATTGATGGAACAAAAGTAGCACTAAAAATTATAGTATTTTTAAAAATTTGCCAAAAAGTAGGTGAAGTAAATAGATCTATATAATTTTCTAACCCTACCCATTCCGGCGACCCAAATGGACTCCAATCTGTAAATCCCATTATCAAAGCTAATCCTATTGGACCTAACCTAAAAACAAATAATCCAACTAAAGCTAAAAATATAAAAAGGTATGGAACATACCATTTATATCTCATTATATTCCTCCTTACTTTTAAAAATGCGGTTCCTTTGAAAGAATTTTAAGGAACCGCCAATTATATATTACTTGTATGCTTTTTTAAGCATGCGGTTTATTTCTCTATCTGCTTTTTCATAAAATGTTTCCAAATCAATTTTTTCATTTAGTAAATCATCTATTAATGCGCTTAATCCAGAACCCTCTGCACTTGCATAGCCTCTCCAGAATTTCCAATATTTTGTATAAAAATGTTTAGCATTTTCTCCATAATTTAGGATTAAAGGTTTATGTACAGGTAATTTACCAGCTGATGCAAATTCATTCCATTCATATGAATTTGCCTCAACTTTATAAAAAGGAACTTTCCCAGGATAATATTCATCTGCTTTTCTTTCATTAATTAAAAATTTTATAAATTCCCATGCTTCTTGTGGATGTTTCGAGTTTGCAGAAATTGCTAAACCATCTGCCCATGCATGCATTACATTTTCTTTCCAATGAGGTCCTCTTGGGAAATAATTAATATCCCAATTGAAATTAGCCGGCATATCTTCTCTCATATATTTAATATTCCATGAACCTTCACTAATCATGGCTGCTTTACCTTGTGAGAATATTAATTTTATTTTTTTCTTATCTAAATCATAGTCTTGAGGATGTGGAGATACTTTATGAACATGTACTAAATCATATAAAAATCTTATTGTTTCTTTTGCATTGTCATTTGGATCCCATCTCATGTTTTCTCTATCAAGATAATCTCCATCATTCTGCAAAATCCAACCATCAAATACAGCATATCTACTAAAGAAAGCATACCCCCAAATATCTATTTTACCATCTCCATCTTCATCTATTGTTAGTTTTTTTGCTGCTTCTAAGAATTCATTCCATGTCCAATCGGGTCTTGGATAAGGAACTCCATACTTATCAAATAAATCTTTGTTATAATACATAACACTTCCTACCCATGCAAATGGAACTCCATAATATTTGCCATCAAGATTAAAACTTGATTCCATAACGCTCCAAAAATATTTATCTTTACTAAAATCTCTGTTTACAAAACTTGTTAAATCCATTAAAGCACCTTGATTTGCAAGATCTTCGACACTATTTGGATGCATAGCCATAACATCCGGCATTGCCTTAGCTGCAGCCATAGCAGCTAATTTTGTCCAATAACTCCCTGGATCTAAAGCGGTTAATTTTACTTTTATGTTTGGATGTAATTTTTCAAATTTATTAATCAATTCTTGTTCCTTTTCTCTAAAATTAGGATCCCAAAACCAATACTCTAATGTAACAGCACTAAACACGTAAGAAATCAAAAATGTCATTAATAAAAATACTAATAATCCTTTTTTCATAATATCCCCCCTAGTATAATAATAAAATCCTACACATGAATCTTATCTAATATATGAATTATATATCTTTTAACATTATAAAAAAATAATCGTAATTTTTAATAACAACTAATTAATTATAATTAGTTGTTATTATTTCTAGATAACAACATTTTTTGTATTTTTTATTTTGTGACAATTTTGTTATAATTTAATCCGCATTAAAATTCTGTTCTCGCTAAATTTTTTTAGAAAACAGAACTTAAATTAATAATATCTTATTATATTGATTGAAAACACTAGCACCCGGAATTATTCCGGGTGCTAGTGTTTTCTTGATATTATATTTCATGAATTAATAAACCTGATCTTAATTTAGGTTCAAACCAAGTTGATTTTGGAGGCATCGTTTTATTTGCATCAGCTACATTCATTAATTCTTCAATAGATGTTGGATACATAGAAAATGCTACTTTCCAATCTTTTCCGTCAATCCAATCTTCTAATGCTTTAACGCCTCTAATTCCACCTAAAAAATGAATCCTTGGATCTTTCCTTGGATTTTCAATTCCCAATATAGGATCTAATAAATAATTTTGTAATATATATACATCTAATTGTTTTACTGGATCATTTTCATCTATTATATCTTTTTTTGCTTTTAAAGAATACCATTTTTTATTTATGTACATTCCAAATTCATGCCTTGATTTTGGGCTATAAGGTGAATTTGAAGATTCTGAAACATCAAAATATTTAGAAACTTTTTTCATAAATTCTTCATCGGATAAACCATTTAAATCTTTTACCACTCTATTATAATCTAATATTTTTAATTCATCATGTGGAAATACAACAGCCATAAAATAATTATATTCTTCATTTCCTGTGTATAATGGATTTTTAGATTTTAATATTTCCTTGGTTCTTGAAGCTGCAGCAGCCCTATGATGTCCATCTGCAATATATAATGCATCTACTTTTTCAAATGCCTTTTCTAGTGAATTAATTAAATTTTTATCAGTTAATACCCATAATTCATGATAAACTTCTTTTTCATCTGTAAAATCATATATTTTCTCAGATATTTCTATACCCTGTTTAATTAATTTTTTTATTTCTTCTTTTGATTTAAAGGTTAAAAATACTGGCCCCGTTTGGGCTTCTAAAATCATTATATGTTTTGTTCTATCATCTTCTTTATCCTGTCTTGTTAATTCATGTTTTTTAATTAAACCCTTTTGATATTCATCTACTGAAAATGTGGCGAATATTCCTGTTTGAGAATGACCTTTCCATGTTTCTCTATAAATATATAATGCAGGTTCTTTTTCTTCTATTAATATTCCTTCTTTTTTGAAATTTTCTAAATTTTCTTTAGCTTTTTTATATACAATTTCACTGTGAGGATCTACATTTTCTTCAAAATCTACCTCGGCTCTTGTAACTCTTAGAAAACTTTTTGGATGTTTATTTACTATTTCTTTTACTTCTTCATCTTCCAAAACATCGTACGGCGGACATGAGAATTCTTCAACTAATTCGTTTTTTGGTCTTAACCCTTTAAAAGGTCTTATTACGGACACTTTAATACCTCCTTTTTCTTTTTATACTAAATTATTATATCAATTAGACAAGAAATCCTCAAACAGTTTCACTCTGAAATTAAGGTATTAATAGTTAAATATAAGTAATTAAGTTAGAAAATCAAAATGTCCTTCATTATATATGAAATTTTTTTCATATATCTCTTTTTGATTAGATTTTATAAAACTCGTTAAAATATTTATCTTGCAATGAAAACATAATTTTTTTATCTTTATCTTCTATATGATCATACCCACATATATGTAATATACCATGTATAAGAATATAAAAAAATTCATCTTCAAAAGAATTTCCAAAATCGGGTGCCTGTTCTTCAATTTTTTCAACAGAAATTATAATATCTCCAATTATTTCCTCATCTAATCCGTATTCAAAAGATAATACATCAGTTGGTTCTTCTTTTTTTCTAAAATCTTTATTATATTTCTGTATAGTAGAATTATCTGTTATTAATATGTTTATATCATAATTCCCGTCACCAACTTCTTTTAATAATATATTTCTTGTTATATTTTTAATTTTTTCTATTTCTATTTTTTTTATACTTTGTTCATTAAATATATTTATATTCAATCTTTATTCACCTCTTTTAATAATTCTGTTGGTATTTCAGGATATTCTATTCTAGTATGGTTCATATTTAAAATAGTTTCTATCATAGAATTTTTCACTTTTTTTATTTCGTGTAAAGTTAAGCCACAATCATCTAATTGTCCTTCAAAAAATAAATCATGAACCAATGTATCAAATTTATCCTCTAAATCTTTTTTTGTAATTTTATTCATACTTCTAGTTATTGCTTCTATATTATCTGCTATCATTAATATTGCAGCTTCTTTGAATTGGGGTATAGGTCCAGGATATTTAAAAACATCTGAAGGTAAATTTTCTTTTAATTCAATGTTTTTATGGAAAAAAAATCTTTTTATTCTCGTTCCATGATGCTGAATAATTAAATCTTCTATTAATATAGGTAATTTATATTTTTTTGCTAATTCTTGTCCTTTTGTAACGTGTAAGTTAAGAATTAATGCGCTTAATTTCGGATTTATTTTGTCATGAGGATTTATACCTTTTTGATTTTCGGTGAAAAACAATGGTCTTAAAGACTTCCCTATATCATGAAAATATGCTCCAACTCTTAATAATATTGGATTTACATTAATAGTTTCTGAAGCGCTTTCAACCAAATTAGCTATAATTAAACTATGATAATATGTTCCTGAAGCGTTTAATGATAATTTTCTCAATAATGGATGATTTAAATTTCCCAACTCTAAAAGTCCAATATCTGAATATATTCTAGTTATGTATTCAAGATAAGGTAATAATCCGAGAACAAATAACATTTGAAGAAAATTCGAAGTAAATACCTGAGGTATCAAAGTAAAATCCATACCATTATATAATGTATATAAAAGAATTTGAGCAATTGTAGAACTTAAAAACGGAATAACAATTCTCACTCTAGAATATATTCTTTGACTTAAATAAGAACTTATTAATCCTACAATAAATAATAATATAAATGTTTTGAGAGGACTTCCAAATAAAAAAGAGAAATAAAAGGAAAATACTAAAGAAGATATAAAACCTAGATAGAAATCCATCATAAGTGTAACAGTTATAGCTACAAATAATGGTGTAACAACAAAACCTGAAAAATATTTTAATGTAAAAATATTCAAAATAATGCCTAAATCAAGTATTAAAAGGAATGAAAACCAGTAATTTAAAGGGTGTAAATTAAATTTTCTATGTTTTAATATTAAATATTTAGAAACAAAGAACCAAAAAGGTAAAAAGATAATCGTGAAATTATATAAAAAACTCCACGTAATGTCATGCCATAATAAAATTTCTGAAACTATAAATAAAAAGAAAAAATTTAAGAAAAATATTATATTTTCAAATATTTTATCCTTTTCCATTATTCTCACCTTTATATTTTTCAAATTTGTCATAAGCTTTTATTATTTCTTTCACTAATGGATTTCTTACAACATCGTTTTCATTTAATTCAATAAAAGATATTCCTTTTATATTTTTTAGGATTTTTTGTACAATTAATAATCCGGAGTCTTTTTTGTTTTCTAAATCAATCTGAGTAATATCACCTGTAATTACTGCTCTTGAATTAAATCCTATCCTAGTTAAAAACATTTTCATCTGATAATAAGTACTATTTTGTGCCTCATCTAAAATAATAAATGCATTGTTTAATGTTCTTCCTCTCATATATGCCAACGGTACTACTTCTATAATCCCTTTTTCTTTATATTCTAAAACCTTATCTGCTTTTATAAAATCCATTAATGAATCATATAAAGGTCTTAAATATGGATCTACTTTATCATATAGTGTGCCAGGTAAAAAACCTAATTTTTCTCCAGCTTCAACAGCGGGTCTTGTTAATATAATTCTTTGTACTCTCCCTGTTTTTAAAAATTCAACAGCCATTGCTACTGCTAAATATGTTTTTCCAGTTCCTGCAGGACCTATGCAAAAAACAATATCATTCTCTTTCATTGTTTTTATATAATTAAATTGCCCATGCGTTTTCGCCTGAACTCTTACTCCGCTCACAGTTGTATTAATTACTTGATTATAATTTATTTTCATTTTCTCTCTTTCTCCATCATATAAAGAAACAATATACTGAAATTCAGTCCAATCAAGTAAATGTCCATTTGAAGTAATATCTATGATTTCTTTTAAAATATTTTTTACTATTTTAAGATTTTTTTCACCACTAATAATAATATTATTATCGGAATAGGATATTTGAACATGAAATTTATTCTTTAAATATTTGACTCTATTATTATAAGTACCAAATATCTCAATTAATTCCACTTCTTCAGGAACACTTAAAATTTCTTTAATATGTATCACCTCTAATTTTAATATTTTTTATCATAATCAACAATTGATAATGGAACTCCTTCTTTTAAATATTTTTTTATACTTTCAATTGTATAATCTATTCCTGCCGTTGTAGCGTGATATGAATAACCTCCTACATGTGGTGAAAGCACTACATTATCAAATTCCCAAATAGGGTAATTAGAAGGCATAATATTCTTATTTTCAGCAGTTGGATAATTAAACCATACATCTAACGCAACACCTTTTAAAATTCCATTTTTTAAAGATTTGTATAATCCTTCTTCACTTATAAGTTTTCCTCTTCCTACATTTATTAAATATTTATCTTTCATTTTTAATAAACGTTCCTCACTTATTATTTCATAAGTTTTTTCTGTCAATGGCAGTGTTAAAAATATAATTTCACTGTCTCTTAATATTTCATCTACATCATAATATACTTTATCCACATTTTTAGGTAAAAATTCTATTTTATTATGTTTTAGAATATAATTTGTTGTATTAAAAGATTTTAAATAAGTTGCAATGCTTTTCCCAATTGCTCCAAAACCTAAAATACCTACTTTTTTATTTTGAATTGATGTCCATGAATCAAAAATAGATTCACCAACAGCAAATCCATGCCATATCCCCTTTTTTAAGTCATTATGAAATGTAACTATTTTACCTAACAATGCTAATGCTAAAGAAATTGCTCTTTCAGCAACGTATTTACCATTCCCATGAGCATTTGAAACTATTATTTTTCTTTTTTTTAATTTTTCATGAGGAAGCTGTTCTACTCCAGCAAATGGCACGAAAATAATCTTTAGGTTTTTTGCTAATTCTAATTCTTTTTCTTTAATAAAACCTCCTATAATACCATCAACATCTTTTAATTTCTCTTCTATTTTATTATCTGTTGGAAAAATAACTTCTATATCTTTAAATTCCTTCTTTAATTCTTCTAATTTTTTTTCCCAATATGAATTTAATTTATGCATAAATAAAAACTTCAAACTTAATCACTCCTTAAAAGTTTTTTATTTTTTTACCTAACAAATTTTCTATATCTTTTCTAAAAATTCTTATTGTTACATAGGCCATGCCTTGCGTCATATCAAATCCTTCATCTATTTGTTGGGCACCTCGAATTGTACCCCATAATGTAGATTCTATATTTTTATTTTGTAAAACAAAATCTTTTACTGTTGTATTTGAATCTAAATATATACCATAAATATATTCAATAGCATTTGAATAAGCATCTTGTTTTGCAGCTTCTAATGCTGCTAATTTTGCTTGTGCTTCTTGAGGAAAAGATTTATAATCTATAATTCCAAATCCTTTAAAATCATGATATGCTGCACCTTTTTGATTATATGGTTGCGAAAATATAGAAAAACCATTTGCTCCACATGAAGAAAAAATAATTAAGATGACTATAACTAATAAAAAAATAAATTTTTTTTTCATCTTCATCCCTCCATTAATTAAATTTTTCAATACAATTATACCACATTTTTTTTCTTGAATATTAATAAGCATCTATAGTATATTTGAATTTCAGAGATAATAATGATATAATAAATTGATTTAAGATGAAAGGAGGATATATTTGTGCTATGGATTAGAAAAATTATCCAATCTTTTATTGAAATTCCAGGCTTATTTATTTCTTTAATTTTATTATTTAATATAAAAAAATTTTCTAAGAAAATGATTTTCATTTCAATCCTAATAATTTATATTTTCTCTATTCAAATAACATCGAGAATACTAGTTTATCCTTTAGAAGATTCATTTGAACCTATTAATTTTAATGATATTGATAAAACTACTCCTTCTATTATCGTTATTTTAGGCGGAGGCGCAATATCAAACACTCCTAATTCACCTAATTTAGGAGAACTATCAGATCAAAGTTTAAAAAGAATATACAAAGGATATGAATTATATAAAAAAACTAATTTTCCAATTGTAATTTCTGGTGGAAATCCACCAAATACAAATTACATTCCAGAAGCGCTTATAATGAGATATTACTTAGTTAAATTTGGAGTAAATCCATCAAATCTATTTATTGAACCCGACGCTAAGACTACACAAGAAAATGCTATTTATGTTAAAAATTTAATTGAAAGTATGAAAATAAATAAGATATACCTTATAACTTCTGCAATTCACATGCCTAGATCATATAAAATATTCAGCGAATATTTTAATAATAATATAAAAATAATTCCTGTACCTTCAAATTATTTAATAACAAGAGATAAAATAAGTTGGATTGATTTTAAACCTGATATTGATTCTTTAAAGGCTAATGCCTATGCAATACACGAATATTTAGGAATGCTATATTTTTTAATATTT
>NZ_BAAHYY010000045.1:0-15167 GCF_054657315.1 Marinitoga arctica
TCTAATAATTTTTCTTCTTTTATTTTCATTTCTTTTGCTGTTTCTTTTATGTGTTCTTTGAAGTAATATTCTAATTCTTCTTGTGTGTATCCTAACATTTGTGAATATTTACTGTTTAACGATATATCGTTTAAGTTATTAAGTGCAGAAAATACTCCTGTTTTTGTGAATTTTGTTATTCCTGTTAAAAACACAAATTTTATGTATTCATCATTTGCCTTTATATTAGTATAAAAGTCTCTTAATATTTCTCTGTATCTTTCTGCCTTTTCTTTGTTATTTATATTATCCAATATTGGCTTTTCATATTCATCTACTAGTATTACTACTTTTCCTTTTTGACCTAACTTCATTATTAATTCATCAAATGCAAATTTATAATCTTCTTCTGTTATTTCTATATTATTTTTAATTCCTTCTTTTTTTATTATTCTTGTTAAGCTTTTTTTGAGTCTTTCTTCATTATCTGTTGCAACATCTAATATATTTATTCTAATTATGGGGTATTCCTTAAATTCCCATTTGTCATATATGTATGTATTTTTAAATAATTCTTTTTCTCCTTTGAATAAATAATACAATGTTGATATTGTTAAGCTCTTTCCAAATCTTCGCGGTCGGGATAGAAATATTGGAACTCCTGACGATATTAAATCATATATATATTTTGTTTTATCAATATATATATAATCACCTGTTATTATTTTTTTGTAATCTTGTATCCCTATTGGTAGTTTTTTCATTATAATCATCTCCATATTTGTTTTTCGTTTATATTATAACATAAATCTATATATATTATGATTATTTTTCTTCACTTTTCTTTTAGACAATCATTAACTTCTAAATATCAATAAATTTCTTTCAGATAATAAAAGAATATATCTAAATAGAAATAAATATAGAGTTAATAAAGGTTTTTGATAAACAAAAAACGTCCAGTATGATAACTGGACGTTCTGTTGACCTATAAAAGGTTTTTATTGATGGCTCCGGCGGAGGGATTCGAACCCCCAGCCTAGTGGTTAACAGCCACCCGCTCTACCGTTGAGCTACGCCGGAACAACTTCCGAGGTATATTATAACACAAGAAATACTATAAATCAAGAAAATTTTTCGCTACTAATTTGTTAATTTTTATTTTATTCCAAAATACTCCATTATAGATTCAGCAATAATTTCAGCAAAAACATCAACATATCTCCCAGATTTAAAATTAATCTCTACAGTTGGATTAGATAAAAACTCAAGCTCAAATAAAATAGCGGGACATTTTGTATATGCTAATACAGCAAATTCTGCTGCTCTAGTTGATCTAAAAGGAATCCCCTTTTCTTTTATATGTTTCTTCAAAATGTCTGCCATCTTTTTGCTTTCTGGTATAGAGTTTTTCTTTTCAACAACCCTTGATTCTATAATATCCTTATTATCATTCATATCTAAGTTTTCTTTTCTAGCAATTTTCCTTGCATATTTATCATCAGAAAAATCAAAATAATATACTTCAGATCCTCTAACACCCCTGTTTTCTAAATATGAATTTAAATGTATGCTAATAAATAAATCTGCATGCAAATCATTGGAAATCTTTGCCCTATCATATAACTCAACAAATTTATCAATATCTCTAGTTAAATAAACCTTTATATTCTTATTTTTTAAAATTTCTTTTGTCTTTAAAGCAACCTTTAAAGCAACATCCTTTTCTTTCGTCCCTAAAAACCCTAATGCTCCTGGATCAAAATCTCCATGTCCAGGATCCAATACAACAATAGGCTTTGTAAATTCTTCCGTCATTTCAATATCAAGAATAATCCTTCCATTTTCTCTAATCTTTGTATATTTATTTGGTTCTGCTCCTAACAATATAGTTATCCATATTTCTTTCTGAGAATGCTGAGTCGCTTTTATTCTACTTAAGTATTTATTATTAAAATCCTTTGAAAAAGAAACTTCTGGAATTTCAGAACCGAATACTTTTATCAAATATCCCGGTACAGCTGTTAAAGAATAAACTTCAAAATTTTCCGGTTGAGAAGAAAATTCCATCATAATTCTTAATTTATCATTAATAACAAAACCATCTATACTTTTTAATTTAGCTAGCTTATAATTAAGATAATACCCTTTTGAATTCTGAAAATACTCAAGATTAGCAATTTTTGACAATAAATTTAATTTCACATAATATTTTTTATTCTGATAAATAAAATCTTCACTTTTTAAAGAAATACTATCACTTGAATTAATAATAGCGACTCCTGCAACAGGAAAAACAACTGCAGACCAGGTATCGTCAAGCTTTATTATAAACATATTTTCAGAAGTACCCATTACATTATAATCAAGTTTTTCAAGATACGAAACATCGAGAAAAACTTCACCGTTTTTCTCGATGTATTTATTTTTATCAACCTTTTTCCATTGAAGATATAAATCCTTTGAAAATATTATTGTTGAAATTATTATTAAAAATAACAAAAAAGCTTTTCTTTTCACTATTAATTACCACCCATATAATTTTTTTCTATTGATACATGTGCATATTTAAATCCTGGTAATAAAGACATTGGATCAATAGATCTATCTGCTAATGCTCTTACTTCAAAATGAACATGTGGCCCTGTTGATATTCCAGTTGAACCTACTCTTCCTATTAACTCACCCTTTTTTACAATTTCACCAGGCACAGCAAGTGCTCTGGACATATGTGCAAAAATATAATAATGATTTCCCGCTTTAATCTTTACATATATACCATAACCATTATCTTTTTTTACTTCAACTACTTTACCCGTTACAGCAGATAAAATAGGCAATCCTTCACTTAATGCAATATCTATACCTGAATGAAACCGCCTATCATGATAAATAGGATGAATACGCCAACCATATACAGAGGTTATTTCTCCCCAAACAGGCCATGACACATCTACATTTTTATTAAAACTTAAACCTATATATTCATACGGTATTTCTAACCTTTGACCTATATATAGAAGATTAGGATTTTGAATACTATTATATTCAGCTATTAAACTTGCATCTGAAAAAAATGTTTTAGCAATATAACTCAAACTGTCTCCAGACTTAACCGTATAAACATATACCGCTTTCTCCGGAATTACTAACTTTTCACCTGCATATATATATTTCTTATATGCATATTCAGGATTATAGTCAATAATAACAGATAAGGGAATATTTAACTTATAACTTATCTTTTCCAATGAATCTCCGCTTTGAATTGTATAAGTATATGTTTTTACTGAAAATACCATTAAAGGTATTAAAAATAATATGAGTAAATATAACCGTTTTTTCATTATTTTCCTCCCAATAATTCTACTATTTTTTCTGCTATTTCAAAATTTGGTAAAATAAAATCAGCATAATTTTCTTCAACTACTGCTTTAGGCATACCATAAACAACACAGGTTTCTGGCGATTCTGCAATGATTTTACCACCATAATGCTTAATTTTAAATGCTCCTTTAGCACCATCTTTACCCATGCCTGTTAAAACTGCTGCAACTATATTACCTTTATATATTTCCGCAGCATCATTAAAAGTAAAATCAGCAGCCGGCCTTACATTATTTATCTTATCAGATTTATCAAGATAAGTATAAACACTTGACCCTTTAGTCTTTAATCCCAAATGAAAGTTACCAGGTGCTATATACACAGTGTCCGGTTTTAATTCCTCATTATCTTCAGCCTCTTTTACTGTTAATTCAGATATTTTGTTTAGCCTATTAGCGAGTGATTTTGTGAATCCAGCAGGCATATGTTGAACAACAACAACTGGAACATTAATACCTTTAGGTAAATTTGGAATAATGGCGTCTAAAGATCTTGGACCGCCTGTAGAAGAAGCAATTAAAACTATTTTTTGACCTTTTAAATTAGATGTAAGCCTTGGTTTTTTAGCTCTAATAATTTTTCTTCTGATTAATTTAGAGGGGTCTATTTTAGCTGCATTTCTTATTTTTTCAACTAATTCATCTGCAACTGTTCTAAAAGTCCATGAAACGCTTCCTGCTGGTTTTTGTATAAAATCTACAGCACCATTTTCTAAAGCTTCTATTGTTATTTCTGAATCTTTTGAGGTTAAACTGCTAACCATAATTATAGGAGTAGGGTTCTTTTTCATTATAACCTTCACAGCTTCAAGGCCATTTAATTCAGGCATTTCAACATCCATTGTAATAACATCTGGCTTTAATTCTACTGCTTTCTCTACACCTTCAAGACCTGTTTTAGCAATTCCAACTATTTTCATGTCAGGTTGTTTTTCAATTATATCTTTCAAAACCATTCTCATAAATCCTGAATCATCTACAACTAAAACTCGTATAATTTTATCCGTCATTATTTCCCCCTCCTTTAAAAACGCTTCCAGTAATAATAAACAGGATAAATGCTATTCCTATAATTATACCATATTTAGATGGCCAATTAAAAATTTTACCTCCAAAAATTACTGTTGCAACTACAATAGAAAAAGTTGCTGCGATTAACACCGCAGCAGCTCCTAAATCTTTTATTACTCCCACAACAGGATTGTAATGAGGATGAATTAAATCCATTATCTTTTCAATTAAAGTATTAATAGTTTCAAGAATTAATACAATAGACACAGAAAGGGTTATCCACAATATCTGACTTTCATCTAAATTCAGTACAAACGCCAAAACAAATGCTACTAAAGCAAATACCGTTTGTATTTTAAAATTTCTCTGTGTCTGAAAAACCTCAAAAAGTCCTTTGATTGCAAAAGATAAACTTTTTGAAAATTTTTTCATCACGATCCTCTTCCATTTTTTTCAATATTATTTAATTCATATTTCTTCTCTACATAATTATACCCTATCTTTAAAGCTTTTTCATCTAATTCATAAAATCTTGGATTAACTCTTTTTTTCATAACCTTTATTAATGTCTCTAATTTAACAATACCACAATTTTTAGCAATAGCCCCAAGTCCTATCATATTTGCTACATTTGTATTACCTAATTCCTCATATGCTAATTTAGAAGCAGGAATTGCAACAATTTTTTTTGTGATTCTTGAAACTGTTTGAGGTAATGATTTAATATATGAACTATCATAAAATACTATTCCATTATTTTTTACTCTTGTTAAATGTGAAAATGCTATATCATGCATTATATACACAACATCAAACATTTCAGCCTTTGGATAATCAATTGTTTCATCAGAATATAATACATCACAAAAAGACAATCCACCTCTAACCTGAGCTCCATAATGTTGTGATTGAACTACCCAATATCCATCGCTTACAAGTGATTCTGCTAAAATCAACCCCATTAAAATATTTCCTTGTCCGCCCATACCACTTATTCTAATGCTTTTTGGATCTTTTAAATTCATCTTACAACACCACCTAATTCTCTAGATAATTCTTCATATAACTCAAGATAGGTTTTCTTACTTTCGTCATTATAAAATTCTCCTATAATAATCTTTCCTTCTAATTCTTCGTGCTTCATTGATTTAGCCTTACTCAACATTAATGTATTCTTTTTGAAAAATTCCATAAATTGTGTAGGTTTACTCATACCATTGTATCGACCATAATATGTATGACAATTAGAAACAATTTCAACAACAGACATACCCTTATGTTTAATAGCATTTTCTATATATTTTACACTTTGTGCATAATGAAAAACTGTACTTCTTGCAACATAGGTTGCTCCCGAAGATATAGCCATTTTAACAGGATCAAAATTATTTTCCAAATTCCCATATGGTGCTGTTGATGCAATTGAATCATGTGGTGTTGTTGGTGAATATTGACCACCTGTCATACCATATATATTATTGTTAAAAAGTATTACTGTTAAATCCATATTTCTTCTACATGCGTGGATAAAATGATTTCCTCCAATAGCAAGCATATCTCCATCTCCACCCATAACTACAACCTCTAAATCTGGCCTTGCTAATTTAACTCCTGTTGCAAAAGGAATGGCTCTTCCATGCAATGTATGTAAAGTATTAAAATCAAGATACCCTGTTACCCTTGAAGAACAACCAATTCCAGATACAACTGCCACCTTATTTTTATCAAGATCAAGATTATATGCTGCTTCTACAAAAGATTTCATAATGATACCATTTCCACAACCTGGACACCATACATTTGGTAGACGATCTTTTCTTAAATACTTGAAATACTTTTGATTAGGCATAATACACCTCCAGGATTATTTTGTCATCATTTTAAATTCTACACCAGTTTGTTTAAAAAATAACTTAGTTAATGCATCAGGATAATTACCGCCATATATCACTTTTTTTATCCCTGCATTTATTATTAATCTTGCACAAATAGAACATGGTTGATGAGTCACATATATAGACGCACCATCTGTGGATATACCAAATTTAGCAGCCTGCATTAATGCATTTTGTTCCGCATGAAGCCCATAACATATTTCTTGATACTCACCACTTTTTATCTCTAGATCATCCCTTATACACCCTATAACGTCACAATGCGGGAAGCCGGATGGTGGTTGATTATATCCAGTTGCTAATATACGTTTATCTTTTACAATAACAGCCCCAACTTTTCTGTGAGTACATGAAGACCTTTCACTCACAAGAAATGCTATTTTCATAAAATATTCATCCCATTCTTTTTCAGATTTCTTTTCTAAAAAACTTTTATCCATTAAATTTTTTACATATTTTTCCACCCTATCCTTCATATATATTTTCCCTCACTTCCAAGATTTTTTCAAATACCATTTTAGATAAATCCAAGCCTTTTTCTGTCATTCTAATCCTATCATCCACTTTAATTAAGTCTGAAACCATGTGAAAAAGATTTTTGAAAAATTTTTCATATAATTTCCCATATTTTTTCTGCAATTTTTCAACACTTATTCCATCTATTAGTCTTAATCCTATAAACAGTTCTTCTGTTAATTCATCTAATTTTGAATTTTTATTATAATACTCATATGGCATATTATTATTGTCTATCATATCAAAATATTTTTTAAAATCCCATGTTTTAGTATATCTAATATTTTCTATATGTCCCCCTGCAGACAATCCAATACCATGATAATCCTCATTATTCCAATATAATAAATTATGTTTACATTCATAACCTTTTTTAGCCCAATTTGAAATTTCGTATCTATTATAACCCATTCTATCTAATTCTTTAATAATCATATCAAAACCATTTTCCACAAATTCATCTTCAGGTAATTTCATCTTTCCTTTTTCCAATAATCTTTTTAATGTTGTATCATGATCATCATCAAATATATAATATGATACATGATCGGGTTTTAACTTTTCGATTAATTTTAAATTATTTTCCAATATTTTCATATTATCTCCAGGCAACCCAAGAATAAAATCAAAATTTATGTTTGAAAAGTATCTCCTCGCTAAATAATAATTTTTCACTATAATTTCATTATTATATAATCTATTCATCGATTTTAAAATACCATTATCAAATGTTTGTATTCCCAAACTCAATCTATCGACGCCTAAAGAAAAGTATTCGTGTAATTTATCTTCTGTTAATGTTTCTGGATTTGCTTCTATAGTAATCTCAGCGTTTTCTATAATATTAAATTTTCTAAATATCTTATCTATATGTCTAACATTAACAAAAGACGGTGTACCACCGCCTAAAAAAATAGTTTTTACTTTTCCATTATAATCAAACAAATCTACTTCCTTTAATAAATATTCAAAATACTTATTCTGTATTCTATTATTAGTAGTAGAAGGATAATCACAATATAAACATTTCGACTTACAAAATGGTATGTGAATGTATAACCCTATTTTAGTATTCAAAGAAAAAACTACCTCCATTATTTGTAATTATTATTGTAAATGGATTATTTATATCAATTTTTGATAAATATGCAATGAATTTCCCTTTATTACTCATTTTTAATTGCATACCTATATAATAATCATTCTTTTTAAATTTAAATGGTGTTTGAAAATTAAATAATGGTGAATATTCGCCATCATATAATATACCATATGAAAAAAAGCCAGAAATATATTTGTCATCAAATATTCCAACTGGAACAGATAAAGAATACCCGAGTTCAGATGTACTTAAAACAAAAGGCAACATAAAATATCTCTGTAATTGAATAGCATAATTTGAAATGTTATTATCAATAACTATATTATTATATGATGTTGAAAAAATAGAAGCTTTTGCAATTGTTGGAATCAAAAATCGATCAATACCAATATTTCTTTTCTCACTTCCTCCTTTAAATACAGCTGTATAAGAGTATGAAAAACTTTTTGATATTAAATCATTTTTATATTTTTTTATCTCTGTTGATAACACAATTGAATTTTTTTCAAAGTCATATCCTAAATTAACTCCAAAATTTCTCTCTCCTGATTTTAATCTTATATTTTTTAAAAATACCCTTTGATATGTAAAAAATTCATTTTTATCATTATAATTAACTCCAAATGCTGGTAAATTAATATTTTTCTCAAGAGGATAACTAACCCAAATGCCAATATTTGATAAATCTGAAATATTAAAAATATTCTTTGAAACATATATATTTTTATTACTCAAACTTAAAGAAAATACGTTTATAGAAAACAAAATAGAAAAAACAATCAATACATTTTTTGCCAAAAATTTTTTTATAATTTCTTTTTTCATTTTACCACCTCCGATAATTCAATTATACCATATTCAAAAAACCGGGCAATGCCCGGTTTTAATCTATTTTCAATATCTTTTTCCCTTTTTCCACAATCTCCTTATATTTCTCAAAAAGAGAAAAATCTATAGCACCTCTCTTTTTCCCATGATAATCAGTTGCTATAAAATCTATTAATCCATTTTTAAGATAATAATTATCCTTTTCTAAATATTCTAAATTCATCTGAAAATATACATTCATTGTTTTCAACCTGTCTATTATTGGTTCATTTCCTTGAAGCCATTGATATCTTTCTACATGAGCTAAAATTATTTCATACCCTTCTAATTGAAGGTCAAATATTTTATCCAACATATACATTGGATATACGGTTGTCGGTAACTCTATTAAAAGAAAATACTCCTTTAATGGAATAAAATTATTATTTTGCTGCAAATATAATTCACTTGCTAAATATGATTTTATTCCTATTTCATCACAATATGGCTTTAATTCCTCATATGCTTTTTTTATTTTTTCTATATCAGTTTTTACTGTTGGATGATTTACATGTGGTGTAAAAAAAACAGTATCTACATTATTTTTTTTATACTCTTTTAATACTTCTATTGACTCTTCAATAGTTTTTAATCCATCATCTACACCCGGTAATATATGATTGTGCAAATCAAACATGAAATCCCCATCCTTTATCATTTCTTTTTATGTTTTCTTTTTTTCTTTTGACCTTCTTGATAATAATAATAATAATAATAATAGTAATAATTAGATGATTTTTCGTTAATATCATTTATAATTAAACCTAAAAGATTACTACCAGAAGTGTTTATATTTTCAATTCCTACTTTTAAAGAATGTTTTTGCGTTTTTCCAGCTCTTACAATTAATATTAAACCATCCGTATATTTTGATACTATCAATGCATCTGCTGCTGCTAATATTGGTGGTAAATCTATTATTATCTTATCATATTTATTTTTTAACATTTCAATTGTTTCACCAAATTTTTTAGATGTTAATAATGCTGTTGGATTTGGTGGTAATGGTCCAACAGGTATTACATCTAGATTTTCAATATAATTTTGGGTTATTCTTTCAATTGGCATATCTTTTAATATGTGGTTTACAATACCTATATTAAATCTTTCTAAACCTAAAGCTTTTTCTACTCTAGGTTTTCTCATATCTATATCAATTAATAATGTTTTCAATCCATTTTGAGCATATGCTATAGCCATATTCGCTGCACTAACTGTTTTACCTTCTCCAGGCCCAGCACTTGTTATTGCTATTATTTTTGGTTCAGGAGTTGCTGAATAATTTATATTTGCTGCTGTTAACTTTATAGATTCAGCTATTGGCGATGTTGGAGAATTTAATACAATTAATTCTGGCTTTTCATATTCCTTTTTTATTTCAAATGTTGGGATTCTACCTAATATTGTTTTACCTTTTGCCATTCTTTTTATTTCATCTTCATCTTTTATACTTTTATCTGCATATTCTATTATAAACGCTACTAATATACCTAAAAATATGCCTAGTACTCCACCTATTGCAGCAGTTAATTTTTTATTTGGTTTTATTGGTTTATCTGGAACTATTGCAGAATCTATTAATTTTGCTGTTCCAATAACTCCAGCTTCTGCTATTCTTGTTTCTTCTAATTTTTCTAATAAAAGTGTGTATAGATTTTCCTTTACCTTAACATCTCTTTCTAATTCCAATAATTGTTGTTCCAACAATGGCAATTTAGCAAATTTCTCATTATATGTTTCCTTTAGTTTTGTTAATGATTGTATCGTAGCTTTAATGATTTCATTTGTGTATTGTGCTTCTACTAATTGAAGATATATATCTTGATACGCTGGATTTATTGTTTGAACTTGTGATGATATTATTTTCGAAACTTCATCTTTTAATAACTTCTCCGTTTCTGCTATCTTATCTTTTATTTCCTTTACTTTTGGATCTGTTTCTGGATAAATATTTGTCAATCCTGCTAACTCTACCTTATAATCAATTAACTTTGATTTTAATTGATTTACAAAAGGATTTGTTGATATTGTTTCTGATGAAATTATCTTTTCGTCTACCTTTTTTAATAAGTCATTAAATGCTTTAATTTTAGCTTGTGTTTCTTGTAATTGTAAATTATATTGATTTATTTGTCTATCATATTCTAAAGTAAATGATAAAATATTTTTTGCTTCTTCATCTAATAAAAAGACTTTATTATTTTCTTTAAATTTTCTAATTTTTTCTTCGGCTGCTTTTAAATCACTTTCTACCTTTGGTATTTGCTCTTCTATAAATTCTCTTTTTACTGTATATTCATTCTTAGAAAGTGTTTTTAAAAATTCATTATATACTTCAGCTAATTTATTCGCTATATTTTTTGCTAATTCTGGATCATCACTTTGAACAGAAATCTTTACTATATTTGTATCTTTTACCGGAGATACTGTAATCATTTCTGATAATGTTTTAATTATATTATATTTATTTATTTCTTTTTTTGCTTTTTCATCTTCAACCTTATTTTTAAAATACTCTACAAGATTTAAGTCATTAATAACCTTTTCAATATTCGTTCTGCTTTTAATAAGTTCAACCTCTGTTGATATTTCTGGTCTTGACGAGGTTAATTGTGAAGAGAATATGTCTGATATAGAACTACTTTGTTGTGATTCTATTTTTAAAGTAACACTTGCTTCGTATATTGGTGTCGTTGTAAATAAATAAACTAATGTTAAAGCTACAGTTATTACAACTGTTAAAAAAAACCACCAAAATCTTTTTTTAAATATATGTATAATATCTTCCAATGTTAACTCTTCTTCATAGATTTCTGGTTCCATCTTACTCCTCCATTTCTATATTTTTTCTATCATATTTTATCATAATTTTACAAATTTTCAATATTTCAATATTTAAACAAAGTAACGGTTATTATAAATGTTTAAAAAATAATCTCAATAATATTTACCCTACTATAATATTAAAAATAGACCATAAAATGAGCCTAAACCATATGATATATGTAATATCCAAAATGATAACAAGGAGGGAAAAAATAATTTTAAATTTTTATTCTTCATTGCAATTTTAAATGAAAAATAAATTGAAAGAAGTAGATAAATTGAAAGAATAATAAAAAATGGAATTCTTGCAATTGGCGAGAATATTGATGCAATAGAACCAAATAATAAAAATAAAACGAATAATAATGGCACAATATGCCTCAAAGAAAATGCTTTTTTAGAATAATGTGTTGAAAGAATTACCCATAAGCCATTTTGAAAATTATTTTTAAATAAGTCTTTAAAATTATCTCTGGCGTAATAATATACGATTATATCTGGAAATACCATTATTTTATACCCCTTTCTTTTTAACCTTAAATTAAATTCAATATCCATATTTCTATTTAATTCTTCTGCAAATAGACCTACTTTTTTAAATATTTCTTTTTTGTAACAACCAAATGGTACGGTATCAGTTTCTTTAGGTTCTTTCAAATTCCTTCTATAACTCGCACCACCTGTTCCAAAAGGGTGTTTCAAAGTTTCAGCTATTGCGATAGATTTTAATTTGTTATTTCGGGGTAATATTTTTACAATTCCGCCAACATTATCTGCATTATACTTTAGCAAATTTTCCACATTTTTTAGAACATAATCTTTTTCATACTTGCTATGCGCATCTGCAATTAAAATAATCTCACCTGTTGCATTTTTTATACCTAAATTTAGAGCAGGAGCTTTTTTTGTTTTTTTATTTTCTAATAATTTAATGTTGTTATATTTATTTTTTAAATTATTAACTATTTCTCTAGTTTTATCTGTACTCATCCCATCAACGACCAGAATTTCCATTTTATCTTTCGGATAAGAAGTATTTAAAATAGAAGTTATTGATTTTTCTATAAATTTTTCTTCATTATGTGTTGGTATTATTATAGATATTTCAGGATATCTCATCTTTATCACCTACAACTTTCAAAATATAACTTATATATTCTTTATCCTTCTCTTCTGTCCAGATAAATTTCTCTTTATGTTTTCTAATATTATTTAGTAATTCATCGTAATTCTCATATGCTTTTAATATTTTTTCAACCGATTCACTAACATTTTTGGGATTAATAACCACACCTATATTTAATTCCTCAACCTCTTTTGCCATAGAAACAAATGTGTTTTTTACTATTACTGGCGTTTCTGCAGCAATTGAATCATAATATTTATTTGGTAAAGAAAAAACATCATTTTTATAACTTCGGTTTTTTATGGTATTAAATGAAATCAAAGAAAAAGCTGATTTTGACAATTCTTTAATCATTTGATCATATGGAAGAAATGATGTATATTCATGTGGAATATCTTTAAAATATTCAGAATTCATCCCTATTATTTTAAATTTAAAATCATAATAAAATAATTTTTTTAAAATCTCTTTTTCATCATCAAGATTTCTATTTACTTTTCCAACAAAAGATATTTCTTTATTTTTTTTATTTGATTTAACTGAGTTCAAAGCTAAATTGGGAAGTATAAAATATTCGGATTTAAAATTTCCTTTTTTAAAAATATAATTTATTATATCTTTTGATATGGAAATCAAACCATCCGAAAGCTTCAATGAAATTATAAATTCTCTCCATAATTTCTTTTTTATAAAAAAAGGTAAATAATACTTTGCCATAAATTGCTCTGGAATTATTTCATGAATTTCAAAAAATATTTTTTTATTTTGTCTTTTTAATTTCCTAAAAATTTTTGATCCTGTAAATGGTAAATAGTGAAAATAAATTATATTCGGATTAACTTTTGATATTTCTTTATATAATCTTCTATCAAAATTTTTCCATTTTTTAATCCAATGAAGAATGTTTTTAGAAAGTTCCATTTTCTCAAATTTTATTTCTTTTATATTTTTTATTTTTTCGCCATAATATTCTCCATAATATTGATAATAGACTTTTCCTATTTTTTGGAGATTTAATACGCTCTTATAAGTTCTTTTATCTTTATATGGATGTTCATAACCTACTATAAATATTTTCATTTTTTCACTTCCATATATAATTCATAATATTTTTTGATAGTATTTTCAATAGTAAAATTTTTGAATTCTTCTTTATTAAATTCTTTTACCTCCTTAAGATAATAATCATAATTATTTATCATTTTTTCTATAGCGTTCTCTATTGATTTTATACTTAAAGGATTACATTTTATTCCCACATTTCTTTTAAATATTCCATCAACACCTCTATTTTCTGAATAAATTATAGGTCTATATTGGGATAATGCTTCTATATAAACCATACCAAAGGTCTCTTTTATACTGCACATTATTAAAGCATTATTTTTTTTTATCAAACTATAAATTTGATTATTATCTATTTTTCCAAGTAGTTGTATATTATTTTCTAATTTTTTATTTTTTATCAATAAATTTAATTTTTCTTTTAGCGGCCCATCTCCTATTATTTCAAAATTAATATTATAACCTTTATTTTTTAAAGCCTTTATTGCCAATATAGTTCTTTGAAGATTTTTTAATTTAACTAATCTCCCAATAAAAATTAATTTAAATGGTTGAGTTTGAACTTTTTCATACTTTGAATTTAAAAATATTTCCTCTTTTATTCCATTTGGAATTATTTTTATCTTTTTATCATTTTTTATATTTATCAAATCCAAAAATTTTTTCTTTACCGCATAGCTCCTTGATATTACTTTTAAAGAATGTTCATACATTCGCTTAGCTAAAACTCTTAAATGTGGATAAAATATTAATTGTTCATATACATCTGTACCTGTTATGCTCAATATTAATGGTTTATTATATTTTTTAGATAATTTATATCCTATATAACCATCAGAAATGTATGAATGTGCATGAATAATGTTAAATTCAGAATCTACAAATTTTTGAACTTTTTTAGATGATAATATAAGCCGTAAGTCTATTAAAAAACCATAAGGTAATCCCCATATAGGAATTATTTTTTCTTTGACTTTTGTATTATTAAATACATATACTTTTTTTTTACCAAATATTGTTTTTTTTGGTATAATAACTTCTTGTTTCAACTTGTATTCAGACACTCCATATATAATATCTCTTATTATTGGATTATCTTTTATTATTTCATTCCTATAATTATTTGTAATGTGTAATATTTTCATAATATCCCTCTAATGTTTTATTATTCTTATTTTCATATATACCTTAATACATTTTAATTTTTTTATATAATTTCATGCCAACCAAAAGTATTACAATATTAAAAATAACTATTCTTGACCCACGCTCTACCAAAGAAAACATTCCAAAATATTTTGCTATTAAATACTGTATAGATCCAAGAACGATTATAATAAATGCCCATTCAAACATATATCTTGCTGATATTGTTTTATCCTTTAAATTATACC
>NZ_BAAHYY010000046.1:0-11907 GCF_054657315.1 Marinitoga arctica
GGTATAAAAACAAACCGGGCAGAAATGCCCGGCTTTGTTTTATCTATAATAGTTGCATTGTCTTTTTCATACTCTGATGGAATAAAAAATAGGGTGTAAATAGTTGAGGAATTGTTTGGAAATGAAGTTACTGAAGTTTAAAAGAATAAAATATGATATAATTAAAATAAAAGAAAAATAAAAACAAACAGGATTAATTAATGATTTTGCATTAATTAGTATGAAAGCAAAAGAAGTAAAATAATAGAAAATGAATAAAGAAAATAAAAATTAGGGGATGAAAATATGAATTTGAAATTAGAAGATTTTAAAATTAATATTCCTCAATTAGATTTTGAAAATACAGAAAGTTTATTAACAATTACAGAGTATTTTGGGCAAAAAAGAGCATATGAATCAATAATAATGGGTTTAGCAATAGAACAAAAAACACATAATATTTTTATAACTGGTCCAGTAAATACTGGTAGAAGAACTTTTGCCAGGAATATATTATCTAAATACTCAACTAATAGAAAAACACCGAATGATTATATATATGTATATAATTTTAAAGATGCAATGAAACCAAAAGCTATATCTTTAAAAACAGGGTTAGCTAAAAAATTTAAGAAAGAATTAGAAGAAACAATAGAAATGTCATTTAATGCTTTGAAAAAAGGTTTAGAAGGAGAAGATTTTTCTAAAAAAAGAACACAATTAGAACAGGAATATTTAAACGAGAGAAAAAAAATATGGGAAGAATTGAAAAAACAGGTAGAAGATTTGGGATTTAAATTACAATTTACATCAAATGGTGCAGTAACAATACCAGTATACGAAGGAAAAGAATTAACAGATGAAGAATATGATAAATTGCCAGAAGAAGTAAAAAATCAATATGAAGAAAAAACACCAGTTTTAAGGCAATTAATGGAAAAAACAATGATAAAAATTACAGAAATGGATAAGAATTATAGGGAGCAACTAAGAAATCTAGAAAAATATTGGGCGTTATTTACTATTTCAGGAATATTTGAAGAATTATTAGAGAGATATAATAATAATTCTGATATTATAGAACATCTTAATGAAATAAAAAATGATATTTCGGAAAATTTTCCAGAAATACTTTCTGATGAAAATTTATACAAGTATTATAAGAAAAAATACTCGGTGAATATAATAGTTGATAATTCAACTATAACAGGATCCCCAGTTGTAGAAGCAACGGATCCTTCATATTCAAATCTTATTGGAAAAATAGAATATATTTCTCAAATGGGTTTGTTAAAAACAGATTTTACAATGATAAAACCAGGGTTGTTGCATAAAGCAAATGGTGGATATTTAATATTAGATGCAGAAAAAGTAATGAGAAATCCATATGTTTGGGAAGCATTAAAAAATGCATTAATGAACAAAGAAATTAAAATAGAAAATTTAGAAAGTAAAGTAGGTTTAAGTGTGGTTCACACATTAGATCCAGATCCTATACCTTTAAATATAAAGGTAATAATGATTGGTGAAGAATGGATGTATGAGGTATTATACTCATATGATCCAGATTTTAAAAAATTATTTAATATAAAAGTGCCGTTTGATACAGAAATAGAATTGAATAAAGAAAATGCTGAATATTTTTCAATGTTTGTAAAAAATATAATAAAAGAAAATAATATAAAAGATTTTACCAGAAAGGCTATAGAAGAGTTAATTAAATATTCATGCAGATTAAATGGAAGAAATGATAAGTTATCAGCAAAATTTGGATTATTAAAAAATATAATTTTAGAAGCTAATTATATATCTGATAAATATAGCGATACAATTCCATATATTGATGAAAATTCAATAAAAGAAGCTATAATAAAACATGAAAATATGTTTTCATTATATAGAGATAAAATAATGGAATCAATAAAAGATGGGCAATTAATGTTAGAAACAAAAGGTGAAAAAATAGGGCAAATAAACGGTTTAACAGTAATGGAAATAGATTCATATTCTTTTGGAGTTCCTGTAAAAATTACAGCAAAGGTATTTTCTGCAAAACAAGCAGGGTTATTAGATATTCAAAGGGATTCCGATTTAAGTGGAAAAATACATAGAAAATCTACAATGATAATAGAAAATTATTTCTATTCAAAATATCATCTTGATGAACACATGGTGTTTTCTGCATCAATAAGTTTTGAACAGGTGTATTCTATGCTTGAAGGAGATAGTGCATCATTGGCAGAAGTGCTTGCTTTAATTTCAGCAATATCAAATATATCTTTGAAACAAAGTATAGCCGTAACAGGTTCTATAGATCAACATGGGAATATACAACCTGTTGGTGGAATAATAGAAAAGGTAGAAGGATTTTATAACACATGTAAAATTCAAGGTCTAACAGGAGATCAAGGTGTAATAATTCCGTATCAAAACATAAAAAATTTAGTGTTAAGTCATGAAGTTGAAGAAGCGATAAAAGAAGAAAAATTTCATATATATGCAGTAAAAAATGTTGATGAAGCAATAGAAATAATGATGAATAAAAAAGCTGGTAATTTAGATGAACATGGTAATTTTGAAAAAAATACTGTAAATTATTATGTTTTGGAAGGAATAAATAAATTAAAGAAATTACATCCTAATAAAAAGAGGTTCTGGCTATGGAAATAGAAAGAAAAGAGATAAATAAATTCGATGAAATTTTAATAGAATTTCTTGAAGAACTCGACGATGTAAAAGATGTTACTAAGAAACAATACACAAAATCAATTAAATATTTTTTAAATTATTTAAGAAAACATAATATATCCAAACCAACACCAAAAACGGTTAAGGTTTGGAAAACTCAATTATTAAAAGATAAAAGTCCATATACTGTAAACTTATATCTTTCAGGAATAAGGCGTTTTTTTGCTTTTTTAGAAGATAAGGGGTTGTATAAAAATATTGCTCAGAATGTAAAAGGAGCAAAGAGACCATTTGGTCATAGAAAGGATATTTTAACAGATGATGAAATATTAATAATTTTCAATTCTATTGATACATCTAATTTAATGGGAAAAAGGGATTTAGCAATAATAAAAACTTTAGCGTATACGGGAATAAGGATTCATTCATTGATAAATATAAAAATTAAGGATATTGTAAAGAGAAATAATAAGGTATTGCTGCATTATAAGTCAAAAGGACATGTTGGGAAAGATTCTGTTATTGCATTACACAAAGAAGTATATGAATCAATAAACGATTATTTAAAAGCAAGAAAAAAGTATAAATTCAACGATCCGTTGTTTATATCATTATCTCCTAATTCTTTTGGAAAGGCATTAACAGAAAGAGCTGTCCAGATGATAATAGATAAATATTTTAATGAACTGGGATTGAAGGAACTTAGAGGGGGGAAAAAATTATCAGCTCATTCATTTAGACATACTGTAATTACTAAGGTAGCATTAAATCATGGAATAGAAGCAGCCAAACAAATAGCAGGTCATAGGAATATAGCAACTACACAAATATATTATCACGAAGCAACATCGGTAGCTTTGGATGCTGATGAATTAATAGATTTTGAAGGTTAAAAATAAAATTGTCCTGATGGACAATTTTATTAAAATATTACCTTTAAAACAGGATATTTTTCTGTTTCAGATGGAATATCGGCGAGTGTTGAAAAATCGCTATTAGAAGAACTCCATTTTAAAGTAGAATCTAAATTTTCTAAATCATCAGCTTTATCAATAGTGGTATTATAAAAAACATAAACAACATTAGAATTTACATTAAAATTTATATTATCTAGAGAATTTTCTAAGTAATTATTGGCTATTAAGGCGCTGATATCTGTAGGAATAGAATCTTCGTTGTAGTAATATTGTATAATAGAATTCTCTAAAACTTTCATATCGTTTATAATTTTTGTCATTTTAGCTTTTGTAATAACATTATTTACCATTGGTACAGCAAAAGTCCCTAAAATAGCAATAACTGCCAAAACAATTAATACCTCATACAAAGAAAACCCTTCTTTGTTTTTTAAAGTCATCCCCATGCCCCCTTTTGTTAATTTTTTTATAAAACAATAATATTATATCATAAAATCAAAAAAAATAGCAATAAACATTCTAAAAAAATTTTAATTTTTAACATATTAATATAAATATAATTATGTTATAATAATTTAAGATAGAAAAACTATTGGAGGTGGAGTTGTGGCAATTTTAATAACAGGTGGAGCTGGTTATATAGGTTCTCATGCATGTGTGGAATTCTTAAATGCAGGATATGAAATTGTTGTTTTAGATAACTTTTCTAATAGTAAACCAGAAGCATTAAAAAGAATAAAAGAATTAACAGGAAAAGATTTTAAATTCTATGAAGTAGATTTATTAAATAAAAAGGATGTTGAAAAAATATTTGATGAAAATAAAATAGATGCAGTAATCCATTTTGCTGGATTAAAAGCTGTGGGAGAATCTGTAGAAAAACCTTTGTTGTATTATCATAATAATATAACAGGTACATTGAATTTATTAGAAGTTATGCAAGATAATAATGTAAAAAAAATAGTGTTTAGTTCATCTGCAACAGTATATGGGAATCCAGAAAAAGTTCCTATAACAGAAGATACGCCATTATCTGCAACAAACCCATATGGAAGAACAAAGTTATTCATAGAAGAAATATTAAAGGATTTATATATTTCTGATAATGATTGGAGTATAGCTTTGCTCAGATATTTTAATCCTATAGGTGCACATGAATCAGGAAGAATTGGTGAAGATCCAAATGGTATCCCAAATAATTTAATGCCATATATTACTCAGGTTGCTGTTGGGAAAAGAGAAAAGTTATATGTTTTTGGAAATGATTATGATACGCATGATGGAACAGGAGTTAGAGATTATATTCATGTAGTTGATTTAGTAATAGGCCATATAAAAGCATTAGAGAAGATAATAAACGATACTGGTGTAAAGGTATATAATTTAGGAACAGGTGTAGGTTATAGTGTGTTGGATGTAGTAAAAGCTTTTGAAGAAGCAAATAATATAAAAATACCATATGAAATAACAGATAGAAGGCCAGGGGATGTTGACCAAGTATATGCCGATCCTACAAAGGCATTGAAAGAATTGGACTGGAAAGCAGAGAGAAATATAGTAGAGATGTGTAGAGATTCATGGAATTGGCAAAAAAATAATCCTAATGGCTATGATTAATGGGAACTTGATGGTTCTCATTTTTTTGCTAAATTTAACAATTTCTTATTTTATTATAAAAGCAAAATGTGAAAATTGTGCTATAATTATGAATAGAAGAAATTTTTGATGGAGGCGTAAGATGAAAATCAATTCTAATTTTTTAAAACTAATAGATTTTGTTTTATTAATAATTTTTAATCTATATATATCAAAAAATATAATCGTTTCACTAGTTTTTTCTATATTCATTTATCTTGGTATATATGCTTTTAGGACATATGATTTTGAAAATATAGAAAGCTGGAATGATACTATTATAAGGGTTTTTGCTGGTATGATGTTGGGCTTTCTTGTGATATTGTCTTTTTATGCTCTTTTTAACGGATATATACTAAAGGAATATTTTCTTGATAATTTTTTGTTTAATATTATCGTGCTTCCTTTGGTACATAAAATTAGTTATTATATGTTAATAAGACATATCGAACCAAAAAAATATATTGTAATAGGTCAAAAAGAAGAATGGGAAGAATTGATGAATGAAATTGAAAAAAAGAGTTTGGGAAAATTGAGATTTAATGAATATATAAACCCATCTCCAGTTAAACTAAAAAAATTGATAAAAGAGCATGACGGTGTGTTAGTTGCTGATCCAGAATTGGAAAAATTGGTAATAGATGAAATAAATGAATTTAAAGAAAATGGTATTAAGGTAGAGTATTTGCCTGTTATAGTGGAAAGATTTCTAAAAAGAATACCTATTCAGGTTGCAGAAAAGTTTAAAGCCCATTATGAAGTAGCTTTTAGTGAGGTTAAAGAATCTCCTGCTAAGAGAATTGTCGATATATTTATTTCTGTTTTGTCATTAATTATATTATCTCCTATTTTTGTTATAGTGAGTACAGCCATTTTTATCGAAAATGGTATGCCTATCATATTCAGGCAAAAAAGAATTGGTAAAGATGAAAAAGAGTTTATATTAATAAAATTCAGGAGTATGTACAATAATAAACCTAAAACAGAAAAATTTGCTGATGAAGAAAAGGATAGAATAATGAAATCTGGTAAATTAATTAGACCTATAAGACTTGATGAAATCCCTCAATTTGTTAATATTTTGAAAGGCGAAATGTCTTTTGTTGGTCCAAGGCCAGAACAGCCAGGTTTTGTAAAAGAGTTTAATGAATTAATCCCTTTTTATGAATTTAGGCATAAAGTGAAACCTGGGTTAACAGGATGGGCTCAAATTAATTATAAATACCCAACAAATTTAGAGGAAACAAAGATAAAAACGAGTTATGATTTGTATTATGTAAAAAACAGAACAACGCTTTTGGATTTAAAAATAATAATGCAAACAATTGAAGCAATTTTTTGGAAAAAAGGAATATAGGAGGGAAATTAGTGAATGAAAAGTATATAGAAATTACGATTTTTGATGTTGTAAGAGCTATAAAAAGAAAAAAAGCTATTTTTTTTACAACTATGTTTTTTGTTTTTATTCTCTCTATAATTCTTATTTTTATATTGCCAGAAAAATATGAAACTTATGCAGTTCTAGAATATAATGGGAAAATAGATTCTCAGCAAAATATTCTTGGAAACATCGGATTTTCTAACCTACTTGATTTGGGAAATAGTTCTTCTAATCTTGAAACAGAGCTAGGAAAGTTAAAATTAGAATCTGTTGTTTTTGAAGTTGTAAAAAAAATGAATCTTACAGAATTGGCAAATCAAAATAAAACCTTATACCAAAAGTTTAGAAATATTACGATTACTGATATTGATATGATAAAATCACTACAAAAAAAGATTAATATAGGAAATTATAGCAATGCTGCTGATGATAAAACATCTAATTTGATAAAAGTATCTTTGTTAGATTCAAACCCAACATTTGCTGCCTCAATTATTTCTAATTTATATGAAAGTTATTATAGCTATTCCAAAAAGCAATATTATGAAAACATGCAAGTTATATTAAAAAATATAGAAAGTTTATTATTGGATGCTGAAAGCAAATCAAAATACTTTTATAACAAGCTTATAGATTTTGAAAAAGAAAATTTAATAACTGACGATAATGGTTTAGATGTTCTCTTTAATAAATATTATATATTAGAAATGGAGCTATTAGATTTTGAAAATAAATCGGTTTTACTACAAGAACAATTAAAATCTATCGAAAATCGTTATTTTAATCTCAAAAAAGAATATAAGATAAGATTATTATTAAATAATCCAGAATTTTCAACAATTAAAAGTGGAATAATAAAAGATAAATTGGAGTATGAAACATTAAAATTAACATCTCCTAATGATCCCAAGATTTTTCAACTTGAAAGCAAAATTAAAACCGAAGAAGAATTTTTAAAAACAAAAATTGAAGAAACTTTAAAGGACAACATAATTTTTATGCTTTCAACTAATCCCCAAGATTTTAATACCTATACATCATTAAAATACGAGTTAGAAAATATCTCTCTTGAAAAAGAAGTTTCTACGAAATTGAAAGAAAAAATAAAAATGTTGATTGGAGAAAAAAGTGATTTATTGAAACAATATTTAGATATTAAAAAAAGCTATGTGGAATGGAATAATAAAAAAGATGTTTTTAAACAGTATTTAGATCAAGAGCAAATAAAAAAATTAACCTATGAACCTGGGTTGAAGATGATAGATAGAATTTATATTCCAACTAATCCTGTTTTTCCAGACAAAAAAATAATATTGGGAATAGGCTTATTCTTTTCTTTAATCATAGCTTTTATAGTGGCATTTATTTCTGACTTGAAAAATAAAAAGGTAAAAGATATAGAAATTTTTTCAAAAAGTATAAAATTACCAGAATATATTATTTCTAGTAAAAAAGATGTTGAAAATATAACTAAAAAAATTTTATCCAATATCATTTCTAATAATTATAAAAATATTGGAATATCTAAGGCGGGAAATATTAAATTTGATTTAATAAATAAAATAGAAAAAGAATTGTTACTGCTTGAAGTTAACGATATTAACATTTTTAAAATAAAATCCCCAAAAGATATGAAATTGTTGGATATTAATGAAAAAAAGATAAATATAGTAGATTTGCCTAAAATAAATGATGGATATTTTGACTTATATTTTAGTAAAATAGATAGTCTTATATTAATAGTTGAGGAATTTGTTAGTGATATTGAAAATATAAAAAGTTTTATATATAGAAACAACATAAAAAATATAAAGATCGTATACATAAAGTAAATTTTCTTGAGGTGAATTATGATTTTCCTTAGTGTAAACAAAATGTATAATCCGGAAATTGGTGGAGTAGAAATAGTTGCAGAAAAAATTGCAGAAATTGCAAAAAATGAAGGATTTGATTCTAAGGTTTTAACATTTAATTTTGAAAATAAATTTACAAAAGAAAAAATTAATAGTATTGATGTTTACAGAATTCCTTCAATTTTAAGAAAAGATCCAATTAGATGGTCGAATATGTATAAAAAAATATTTAATAAACTAGCGATAAAATCAGAGATTTTGTTATTTCATTTTCCATCTTTTCAACCAGAGATGGAATTTTTTCTATTAAATAAATATAAGAAATCTAAAAAAATTTGTTTTTACCATGCTGATATTGTTGGAAAAGGACTGATAGGAAATATTTATAATAAAATAATTGTTAATAATTATTTGCAAAAAATGGATAAAATAATAGTTACTTCCCCGAATATTCTTAAAACTTCTCCTTTGTTACAGAAATATAAAAATAAAATAGAAATTATACCTTTATTTGTTGATATGAATCATTTTTATTATCGTCAAAATAATAAAAGAAAATTTTTATTATCCCATTTAAAAGCTAGTACTAATTCTAAAATTATTTTATATGTTGGAAGATTTGGTCGTTATAAAGGGTTGGATTATTTAGTTAAGTCTTTATTAAAATTGCCAAAAAATTATTTTTTAATTATGGTTGGTAATGGAGCTAAAAAAAATGAGTTAAAACTTTTAGTAAGTAAATTGCAATTAGAAGAACGTGTTTTATTTTTAGAACATGTTTCTTATGAAGACCTTCCTTTCTATTATAGTGCTGCTGATATATTTATTTTACCATCGATTGATAGAGGTGAAGCTTTTGGATTAGTTGGATTAGAAGCAATGGCATGTGGTATTCCAGTAATCACAACAGAATTAGGAACAGGAACGTCTTTTTATAATTTAAATCACATTACTGGTGAGGTAATAAAACCAAAGGATTCTGATGAAATATCACATGCAATTTTAAATATTATAAATAAAAAATATGAATATGATAAAAACAAAATTATTAAAAGAGCTAAAGAATTTTCTTTTGATAAGTTTTGTATTAAAGTTAAGGAGAAGATATTAAATGTATAAAAGAGTTGTAGCTTTGGATTGTAGAATGTATGGAATGTCTGGAATTGGGAGATATACAGAAAATTTATTAAATCAAATTATCAATAATAACATAGAAGATTTTGAATTTGTGATAATAGATTACAATAATAAATTAAAAAATATTTCTAATGGAAAAAATATAAAAAAAATTATTAATATAGACTTAAAACCTTTTTCCATAAAAGAATTTTTATATGGGCAATTATATTTTAATAATATTGCAAAACAAGTTGATTTAATACATTTTTTGCATATTAACACTCCATTTTTTTTCCCTAAAAATAGTGTTTTCACTATACATGATTTAATTCCAATTATAAAAAGAGATTATTTTCAACCACATAAAGTTTTGGTTTATGAAAAATTAATGAAGCGAATAGCATCAAAATCGAAATTCATCATTACCGTCTCGAACAATACGAAAAAAGATTTAAATCATATATTTAATGTTGAATCAAAAAAGGTAAAAACAGTCTATGAGAAAATATCTATAAAATTCCCGCAAAAAAATAATAGATTTAATTTTAAAAATTATTTTTTATATGTTGGGAATAGAAAGAAACATAAAAATCTTCCTTTAGCAATACAAATTTTAGATAATGTATTCAATATTTATCCAGAATTTTACTTTATTATTGTTGGAAAAAGAGATTATGAATTTGATGAAGTTGATAAATCATTATTAAAAGTTAAACATAAGAAGAATTTTATTCAAATTGTGGATGCAGATGATGGTGACTTATTACATTTATATAAAAATGCTTTAGCTTTAATTTTTTTATCTGAATATGAGGGCTTTGGAATTCCTCCATTAGAAGCCGCTTATTTTGGAGTACCAACAATAGCTTCTAATACATCCGCAATCCCTGAAGTTGTAAGAACTGGTGGGATTTTAGTCAATACAGAGGATAAAAAAGAAATTTATAACGCAATAATTAGAATTATTAAAAACATCTCATTAAGAAGACAATTGTCTGAAGAATCTCTTCGAAATTATAAGTATTTTTCAACATATCCGGAATTGGAAAAAATAATAGAAATTTATAAACAAATACTCTAAACCGCAGGTGATATTGATGGATTTTTCACTTCTTAATTTTTTTATATACATTTCCTTATTATTTATTTCAGCTGATAGAATTTCTATAAATTTGCCTGTCGGAAATGTTAGAATTGTACAATTCTTCCTTATAATAACTTTTATACTTCTATTTTCAAAGGTTAATATAAAAATAGATAGGGAAAATAGTTTTATATTTTTGATACTTATATTTTATTTTTTTATAAATATTATTTTTTCTTATAATAAATTAAGAACAATTTCGTATTTAATTTGGTTTATTTATAATTACATTTTTATATTTTTGTTATTTTCAACTTATATTTATCATTTTGGATTCGAAAACTTTGAAAAAAAACTTTTGTTAATATATAGAATTATATCTTATTACATTTTCATTCAGTTCTTTATTGGGTTGTTTGGAATATCCGATCCTTTTTTTGGAACTAATTTTACATTTGGAGTCCCTAGACCATATATATGGATGTATGAACCTTCATATTTAGCAACATATCTCACGCCATATTTTATTTATTCTAATTATAATGTAATTATAAATAAAGATATTTCTTATTCAAAAGATTCTAAAATTTCAATATTGGCACTTATCTTTACCACTTCTACATCCGGATATTTAATGATGATACTATTTATATTATTTATATTTTCATATAATCTTCTTAACTTAAAAATTCGAAATATTTTTAAAATTTTGTTATATTTTATAATTGTATTATTACTTGTTATGATTTTATCATTAATTTTTGTACCCGAACTTTTTAATTATTTTTTCTTAAGATTATTTAAGCTTGGAATTAAAGCTTCAGCACCCGAAAGAGTTTCTAAGTGGTTTGAAACTTTAAGAGTAATAAGAGATAATTTTTTAATAGGTGTGGGTGCGGGTGCTTATGGAACATATGTTAGCAATGATGTAAAGGATGTTGCTTCTAATATAACTCTTGAATTAATAGCTGAATTGGGATTCTATGGATTTTTTATAGTATTATTTTTATTAATTCAAAATTTTAGACCTTTAATTTTCTTACCTCAATTAAGAAAAGAAAAAAAATTAATAGCTTTATTTTGGTCTATTATATTTTTAATAGCTATTTTGCAGTCAAATCAAAATTATTTAAGATTATATTTATGGTCACAATTTTCATATTTTTATGGGTATGTTTTATCCTTAAAAGAGAAATATCAATAAATATAACTTTAAATTAGTAGAAAAAATAATAAGCTTCATAATTATTT
>NZ_BAAHYY010000047.1:0-8704 GCF_054657315.1 Marinitoga arctica
TATCATATTAATATTAAAAAAATAATAACCCCCAAAGGGGGTTATCCTATAAAGGAAGGGTTTTAAGATACTTTACTTCTAGTTTTTATATCAAATACAACAGCTGCAACTAAGACAGCACCTCTAATAATATATTGATAGGAAATACCAACACCTATTAAATTCATTCCGTTTATAAGCGAAGCCATAACTAGAGCACCAACAATAGAATTTGTAATTTTACCAACCCCACCTGCTGCTGAAACACCACCAACATATGCAGCTGCAATGGCATCAAGTTCAAATAATGTTCCAGCTGTTGGGGTTGCAGATTGGAACCTTGATGCATATAAAATACCAGATAATGCAGTTAATAAACCCATAGATCCAAAAACAAATAATGTAATTTTATTAATGCTTATACCGCTTAATTTTGCAGCTTCGGGATTACCTCCAACAGCGTAAATATGTCTTCCTAAAGGGGTTTTTGTTGTGATTATATGATAAATAAATGCAACAATTAAAACAATTAGGAATGTCCAAGATATTCCGTTATAACTAGCTAAAGTCCAAAATACATAACCTATAACAAATGATATTAATATCAGTTTTAATATAAAAACACTTGTAGATAATACTTCAAAGTTATATTTTAATTTGTTATTTCTTTTTCTTATTTCAGATAGAATATATAAGAAAATAATAATTGCACCTAATAATAGTGATGTAACATGTATATATTCATTATGGAACAAATCTGGTATAAAGCCATTTCCAATTTCATTGAAAGTATCATTTGATATTATTATTGTTCCAGTTTTTTCAGTTGAAACAAGTAAAGCTCCTCTAAAAATCATCATTCCTGCCAGTGTCATAACAAATGAAGGAAGACCTATATATGATATGAAAAAACCATTTACTAAACCAAAAATAATACCTAATGCAAAAACTACTAATATTGTTGGAAGAACAGGCATATTATATTGTGACATTAATATAGCTGCTATTGCACCGAGGAATCCTGATCCAAATCCTACAGAAAGATCTATATGCCTTATAACAATAACCAAAGTCATACCAACAGCTAAAACAGCAATATAACCCATTTGATTAAATAGATTGCTTAAATTTCTTGAAGAGAAAAATAATCCATCAGTTAATAGCGAAAATATAGCCATAATAATAATAAGAGCTATATACATACCATATTCTCTAATATTCTTTTTGAGTAAAATTTTTAATTCTTCAAACATACAAATTCCTCCTTAATATTCTACAGCCATTGCCATAATTTTTTCTTGAGTAGCATCTTCTCTGCTTAATTCACCAACAATTTTTCCTCCGGCCATAACATATACTCTATCACTCATTCCTAAAACTTCAGGCAATTCTGATGAAATCATTATTATACTCATTCCTTCTTCGACAAGCTTATTCATTATTGTATATATTTCCTGTTTTGCGCCTACATCTATTCCTCTGGTTGGCTCATCTAATATTAATAATTTTGGAGATACAAACAGCCATTTTGCCAATTGCACCTTTTGTTGATTTCCTCCACTTAAATTAAGAACTTTTTGCTCTATACTATGTGATTTTATTCTTAATGAATTTCTATAATCTTCTGATACAATAACTTCTTCATTTTCGTTTATAAATATACCTTTTGTAATATCTTTTAAGTTTGCAATGGTGATATTTGTTTTAATATCAAAATCAAGAATTAATCCATTACCTTTTCTGTCTTCTGAAACATATGCTATTCCAGCTTTTATAGCATCGGTTGTTGAATTAAAAATTTGTTTTTTTCCATTGAAATATAGTTCGCCGGTAATTTTGTAATCATCAGGATTTCCAAATATGCTATGAGCTAATTCTGTTCTACCGGCACCAATTAGTCCAGCAATACCAACTATTTCACCCTTATTAACATGAAAATTCGCAGATTTAACAACATATTTATTTGATTTTTTATCATATGCTTTCCAGTTTTTTATTTCGAAGATTTTTTCACCAATTTGATGGTTTCTTTTTGGGTAAATATCTTCAATTTCTCTACCAACCATATGTTTAATTATGTCATTTTCAGATATATTCTTATTTTCCATTGTTGTTATAGTTAAACCATCTCTTAAAACAGTGATGGTATCAGCTACTTCTAATACCTCATTAAGTTTATGAGATATCAAAATTGAAGTAATTCCATGTTTTTTTAAATCCTGTATTATCCGTAAAAGGTTTTCACTATCAGTTTCATTTAATGCAGAAGTCGGTTCATCTAGTATCAAAAGTTTTACATTTTTACTTAAGGCTTTACCTATTTCTACAATTTGTTGTAATCCAACACCTAATTCTTTGATTTTCTTTGATGTATCCATATCATAACCTAATTTTTTTAGAACTTTTGTTGATTCTGAAATTGTTTTATTCCAATCGATCACACCATTGTTTTTTATTTCATGACCTAAAAAGATATTTTCATATATAGTTAATTCAGGGATTAATGCTAATTCCTGATAAATAGTTACAATTCCAACTTTTTCGCTATCATAAATATTATGAAATTTTTGTTCTTTACCTTCGAAAATTATTTTTCCGTCATATGTTCCGTATTTATGAAATCCACTAAGAACTTTCATTAAAGTAGATTTACCAGAACCATTTTCACCAACAAGACAATGAATTTCACCTTTTTTAACTTTAAAATTTACATTATCTAAAGCTTTTACGCCAGGAAACTCTTTAGTAATATTTTTCATTTCAAGAATATACTCGCTCAAAAAAATCACCTCTCACTTTTAAAAAGGGTAGCAAGAGCTACCCTTGATTTTTTCTAATTACCATCTAAAGTCAGATTCTTTATAATATCCTGAATCAATTAATACTTTTTTAACATTGTCTTTTGTTACAACTTGGATTTCAGATTGAATAGCAGGAACATCTTTAACGCCATTATTATATGATTGAGGAGTAATTAATTTAACGCCTTTTAAAACAAATTGAGCTAAGTTTATAGCATCTTTAACAAGGATTCTAACATCTTTAAATACTGTCATTGATTGTTTTCCATCTATAATGTATTGAATTGAAGCTTTTTCAGCATCTTGACCAGTAACATAATATTCTTTTACATCTCTGTCTTGCCTGAAAGCATCAGCAATAGCTCTAGCTGTACCATCATTTGGAGCTAAAATATAAACTGTACCTTTATCTGATCTTTTAGCTCTTGTTAAATTATCTTCAGCTTTTCTTCTGGCTACAGTAAAACTCCAATCTGTTGTAATTTGATTGATTATTTTAGCCATTTCTGCACGTGTTAATGTTTTTTTGTTTTGTAATTTTATAGCTTCTGAAGAATTAATAATTCTGAATGTTCCATCAGCAATTTTAGGTTGTAAAACTTCCCATGCGCCTTGGAAGAATAAAAATGCATTGTTATCTGATGAAGCGCCAGCATATAAATATAATGGATTATCTTTTCCTGTTGCGTGGTCTACCAAATATTGTCCTTGAGCTCTACCAACTTCAACACTATCAAAAGTAACATAATAATCTACAGCATCAGTATCAGTTATTAATCTATCATATGAAATAACTGTAACTCCAGATTCTTTTGCTAATTTTGCAGTGGAAGCTGCTGCAGCACCATCATGTGGACATAAAATTAAAACTTTAATACCCTTTGCTAATAAAGCTTCAACATTTTGTCTTTCTCTTGCAGGATTTCCTTGGCTAAATAAAACTTCAACGGAATAATTTGTATCTTTTAATGCATCCCTAAACCTTGTTTCATCCTGTACCCATCTTGGTTCATCCTTTGTAGGAAGAACAATACCAACGTCTAATGCATAAATAGAAATAGCAAATAAAACTAATAAAGCTAATAACACCTTTTTCATAATTCCACCTCCAAATTATATAAATTCATCCAATAATATTATTAGCAACAACGTGCCAACTTTTTTTACAGAATTAAGAAATATTAAGATTTTTTGTTTTGATCTATTTTAAATACAGATTAAAAAGAATTACTAACATATGCAAAAATTGCGTATATTTTAAAAAAAGATTATAATTACTATGCAAAAATTGCATAAGGTATGCAAAAATTTGGAGGTAATGATGACATTAAAAAAACGATTTATATTAATAATATTAATCTCTGTTCTACTGCCTACAATTTTAATAATGTTTAATGAAACCTATATAACAAAGTATATATTTAAGGAATTATCGGATTATACTGAAAATACTATTGATGATTTTGGATTTGAGTTAGTTGGAAAAATTTATCCAACAGTAGAAAATAATCTTGTAGAATATAATAAAAAATTGATCAATTTTTCTATAAATATTTTGGAAAATCAAAGAATTGTTGATTATGCTAAATATGGATTAATTAATACAGTTAACTCATATATAACGGAATTATTAAACACGTCTTTAATTGATGGTGTTTTGATAATTGTAGATAATGAAAAAAATATTAAAATAGGGGATTTTCCTAAGATAAATAATATTATTAATGGATATATTGAAAGTGAAGAGGGAATATATTTAATATCTGGAGCAAAGAAAGATGAAGTTCAAATATATTCATCAATAAAAATCGATGAATCTTTTCTCAATTCTTTAAACCTTTCGTCTATTTCTATAATTTCAATAATAGGGAAGAATAACAAAATTTTTCAACGAAATAAATTTTATTCTGATTTTGATATAAAGAATAATTATGTTGTATCAGATAATTATAAATATCCTTCAAAAATAATAAAATTATCCGATAACATAGACTTAGTTATTTCTTTTGATACATCACAATTAAATTCAATACAGAATAAAATTAAAGATGTATTTTTTGAAAATATATCATCGAATTTAAATGTTTCATTAATTATATGGATATTAATTTCACCATTATTAATATATTTTTCATTATTTTATTTTGGAAAAAATATTGAGACTTTAGAATTATCTATAAAATCTATAAAAGATATAGCTAAGGGTAATTTTAATATAAAAATGAAAATAGAAAACAAAGAGAATAATAGATATAAGGATTTAGTAGATTCAATTAATATATTAGCGAAAAATTTAAAAAATATGCATACAGAGATTGAAGCAAATATAGAAAAAATTGAAAATGAAAAAAATACCTTGAAATACTTAGTTAATAATTTACATGAAGGTATAATTTTATTTGATTTAGATGGAAGTATTAAAGCAGAAAATGATTTTGGTAAAGAAGTATTATTAGGAATAGGTGAAGCTGAATTAAAAAGTTCCGAAAACAAAATATATTCATTGAAAATAAAAGGGGAACAAAAGCTTATTGAAGTTAGTAGAAATTACCTAGATAAAGCGCTTTTAGTTTTAATTAGAGATATATCTTTAGAAAAAGAAATGAATGATTTATATTCTTTAAATGAAAAATTAGTGGAAAAAGAAAAGTTTGGACGAATTGCAGCTCATGAAATAAGAAATCCTTTAAACTCCATGTATTTGAATTTGCAATATTTAAAAATAGAGTTTGAAGGGAATAAAAAAATAGAAGAAATAAGTAATTTAATAATAGAGCAGATTAAAACCATAGATGCTATTGTAGGAGAATTATCCTCGAGAGCAATAATAGAATCAAAAGAAAAAGAAGTGAATATAAGTAGTGTTATTTCTCAAATATTAAATTTGTTAAAATACAAAATATTAGAAAATTCTATTGAAGTTGATTTTAAAGCAAAAAATAATATTTTTTTAAAAGCTAATCCTCAAAGATTAAATCAATTATTTTATAACGTAATAAATAATGCAGTTGAAGAATTAGAGAATATAAAGGGTAAAAAAAGAATAAAAATAGATGTATTAAAAAATAATAATATAATCAATATTATTATCGAAGATAATGGTAATGGAATACCTGATGAATATAGAGAAAACTTATTTAAAAAACCATTTACAACAAAAAAGTATGGTAATGGAATAGGTTTATTTATTGTTCATTCAATAGTGAAAGAATTAAAAGGAGATATAAAAATCAATAGTTCTGATGAGGGAACAAAGGTAATATTAGAATTTAAGGAGGATTATAATGATAGTAATTATTGAAGATGATAAAAATAGTGCAAATGTTTTAAAACAATTTTTAATGAAAAAAGGATACAAAGTGGATGTATTTCATGACTTAAAAAGTGTTAAAAACCTTCAAAAATATGATATTGCACTACTTGATATGATTTTGCCTGATGGAAAGGGAACAGAAAAAATAAAGGATTTTCTTAACATTAATCCTTATTTAAAAGTAATAATAATGACTGGGTTTGGCGATGTTCAAGATGCGGTATATTCAATGAAATGTGGAGCTTTTGATTTTATAAAAAAACCTATAGATTTAAAAAGACTTATGTTTTTAATTGAAAAAGCGCATGAAGAAATTAAGTTAAAAAAGGAAAATGAGAAATTAAAATATATAGTTCAGGAAAATATTAAAGAAGATTTTGTTATTGGTCAATCAGAAATTATGAAAAATATTATTTATATTGTTAATAGAGTAATTGAAACAGATGCCAATATATTGATTACTGGAGAAACGGGAGTTGGAAAAGAAGTTTTTACTAGATATATTCAAAGATTTAGTAAAAGAAAAGAGAATCCATTTATTATAGTTAATTGTGCAGCTATTCCAAAAGATTTAGTTGAATCTGAATTATTTGGATATGAAAAGGGAGCATTTACTGGTGCAGAAAAATCTAAACCAGGAAAATTTGAGCTTGCTGATAAAGGTACGATATTTTTAGATGAGGTGGGCGAATTACCATTAGAAATCCAAAGTAAATTATTAAGGGTTTTAGAAAATGGAACTATTGAAAGAGTTGGAGGAACAAATGAAATAAAAGTTGATGTTAGAGTGATTGCTGCAACAAATAGAAATTTAGAAGAAGAGGTAAAAAAGGGTAATTTTAGAATGGATTTATTTTATAGATTAAATATAATTAATATAAATATACCTCCAGTTCGAGAAAGAAGAGAAGATATACCCATTTTTTTAGAATTTTTTAATAATAGATATTCTGTCAAATATAATAAACCTAAAATAAATTTTTCTAAAGATGCATATGAAACTTTAATAGCATATGATTGGCCAGGAAATGTTAGAGAGATTAGAAATTTTATTGAAAGAATATATATCATTTCTGATACTAATAAATTAATAAAAAAATCAGATATAGAATTATTATTGAGGACAAATAATTCTAATAATATATCAGAGGATTTTTCTAATATGACTTTAGAAGAAATGGAAAGAAATTTAATATTAAAAACATTAAAAAGATTTTCTGGCAACAAAACAAAAACAGCAAAAGCATTGGGAATAAGTTTAAGAACTTTACAATATAAATTGAAAAAATATGATAATATTGGAGGGAAATTATGAGAAAAATTTTTAATATAACCTTTTTTATTTTTTTCTATGTAATTACCTTTGGAGTAAACTTTCTTTATATGTATCAAGCGGGATATCAACCGGAAGATCTGATGAGCTACCTCGACTCGCAAAATGTAGAAGATATTTATGTTACTTTTAAGTTTTATGAAGATATGTATGAGAATATTAGTGTATCAGTAAATTCAAAAATACCTTTTTATGATATAGCCTTAGTAGATTTAATATGGATACCAGAACTTGCAAGCAATAATATGATTCTACCTCTAGATGATTTAATAGATAAAAGTTATTTTGAGGATATACCTCAATATATATTAAACCAATTTAAATATAATGGAAAAATATATGCTTTACCGTATCTTGTTAATATTCAACATTTTTATGTAAATAAAGACATTTTAAAAAAAGCAGGATTAAAAAACCCCCCTAAAACTTTAGAAGAATTAGTATATCAGGCGAAAATTATAAAAGAAAAAGGAATATTAGAGTATCCTATAGTTGATTCGTGGATAAATGAAGAAGTTTTAATGTGTGAATTCACATGGTTGCTTGGTGCTTTTGGTGGAGATTATTATGAAGATGGCTCGCTTAAAATAAATACCTCCAAAGCTATAAAAACTTTAAAATATATGAAAATGTTATTGGATGAAGGATTAATTAATCCATTATCTTTAGAATTCAAAGAAAATGATGTTTTAAATGTTTTCATTAACGGAGATGCTGCTTTTACAACTAATTGGACATATCAATCAAGATATATGGATGATTTGCGATATTCAAAAATTGTAAATAAAGGAAGCTTAGAGTTAATACCTGTATCAAATAATGTGAAAAATAAAAAAACAGTTTCTGTAAGTGGATTTCAAGGGTTAGCTATTTTAAGAAATGCTAATGATATAAAAAAGGCAATAAATGCATTAAAAATTTTAACTAGAAAAGAATTTTTTTATCAATTTGATAATGAAATACCTATTTATAAAAGTATGCATTTAGAATATCTCAAACAAAAGGAATATAATAAAAAGAAGTTATTAGAGTTGGAAAATGTATTAAATAGACCATATTTAATAGAATATAATAAATTTTCTGAAGTGGTAAGAAGATATATAACTATGGCATTAAAGGGATTATTAACACCTGAAGAAGCACTTTTTAAAGCTCAGAAGGAAATTAGTGAACTAAAATAATAAATTAACGTCTTATATAAATATAAGATTTCCGGTAAGGAGTCAAGGATAAAAAAAGGAGAAAAAGGGTAATAAATAGCCATAAAAAAGGCTAAAT
>NZ_BAAHYY010000048.1:0-7980 GCF_054657315.1 Marinitoga arctica
AAAATAATTAATTATATTTACACAAAATAATTAATTATATTTACTTTTCAAAGAGCTATAATAAATAAATATCTATACATATCTTATTATACGAGGGGGTGAAACCGTGAAAAAAATATTAATAATTTTTCTTATTATGCTTTTTGTTGTGTTAGGTTTTAGTTATCAAGCTGGTTTAACATTAGAATTTAGAGAAAAACCTGTTGTTAATATTTTGCCTGATGACAGAAGTTTTTTTGATATTTTTGGAAGATTAGATTTATTAATTTTTTTTGTTAATGTACCATTTGCAGAAAATAATTATTATATGAATGATTTTAGTGAAATTACAATTTTGCCTGTTCGAAAGATAAATATAGACAAAATTAAGATAGGATTAAATATTATAAAAATGCATGTAGGAATATTCCCTTTTAGAATAGCTGCAGAAACAAATATTTCAAATATTGTAGATTATGAAAAAATATTGATAACTACAAGTAGTGGCATTAGATTTGGCGATAATTTTTCTCTTGAGTTAGGTTTAAGCAAGAATATAGGTTCATTACTATCGGGAAATTTAAATCTTAATTGGATTTTTGGATTTAATATTATGATATATTAAAAAAACCCGCATTGCGCGGGTTTTTTTAGTCTCTATCTCCGAACATTCCGGCTATCATAATCATTCTTAAAAGCTGCAAAATTGCCATAGCAGCAGAAGCTACATAAGTCATAGCTGCTGCACCTAATACTTTTTTTACATGTACAACCTCTGATGAAGGCATTCCCATTAATGGCAATGTTTTAATAGCTCTAGAACTTGCGTTAAATTCCACGGGTAATGTGATCAATGTAAATAATACAGCAAAAGCAAATAATAATATACCTAATTGAATTAATGTTTGACTATAAAATAAAAAACCTATTAAAAATAATATCCATGATAAATTAGACCCTATTGCTGCAAAAGGAACTGAAAAATTTCTTAAAACCAAGGGCAAATAATTTTCTTGATGCTGCATAGCATGACCAACTTCATGAGCTACTACCCCTAAAGCTGCTACAGATCTACTGGAATAAGTTGCTGCAGATAATCTTAGGACTTTATTTCTTGGATCATAATGATCGGTTAAGAAACCAGAAACTGCTTCAACTCTTACATCGTATAACCCCAATGAACTTAACATTCTTCGTGCGAATTCTGCACCTGTTTCACCTGTTATTGACATTACTTTTGAATATTTTGAAAAAGTACTTTGTACCGACATTTGGGCAATTAAAGATAAAATTAACCCTGGTAGTAAAATTATGAATGTTGGATCAAACCAAAATGGATAAAAGAACATCTATCAACCACCTCCATTGTTTTTTCGATGTTTTTAGACTATATAAAAAAAATAATGTTCAAATCTATTATACTATAAAGAGCTTAAAAAATTCTTAAAAATTGGATGTAAAATAATATATATAGGCAATTTTTCATTAAATTATGCTATAATAAAAATAACAAAATTTGAAAGATGGAGTGATTAAAATGAGATTAAGAATAGGTTTAGCGCAATTGAATTCCCATGTGGGAAATTTAAAAGGAAATCTTGAAAAAGCAATAAAATCACTTAATATGGCTGAAAAGGAAAAAGCTGATATTTTACTTTTTCCAGAATTATTTTTAACAGGATATCCCCCAGAAGATTTAGTTTTGAAAACAGGCTTTTTAAGTGATTCAAGGCAAATGCTAAATGAATATATCAATAATTCAAAGGGTAAGAACGCTGTAACAATTATTGGGAATCTTGATTTTGAAGTAGATGCATACAATGCTGCTTATGTTATATATAATGGAAACGAAGAAGCAAAATATCATAAAATTTATCTTCCAAATTATTCTGTATTTGATGAAAAAAGGTATTTTTCTCCAGGAAAAAATCCATTGTTATTAGAATTGAAAAATGGTCTAAAAATAGGAATAACAATTTGTGAAGATATATGGGTTCCAAATGGACCTGCAGTTGATCTTGCAGAAATGGGAGCACATGTTATTGTTAATATTTCAGCATCTCCATATTCAAAAGGAAAGCCTAAAGATAGATTGGAAATGTTAAAAACTAGAGCATCAGAACTCTCAACATGGTTAGTTTATGTAAATCATGTAGGTGGTCAAGATGAAATAGTTTTTGATGGTGGAAGTGTAGTTATAAACCCATTTGGTGAAGTAGTTCATTCATTGCCATTGTTTAAAGAAAAGATAGATTTTATAGATATTGATCCTATATCATCAACAAGAGCTAATTTGCGCGAGGGAAAAAGAAGACATTTGATATATGAAACACATAATGTTGAAATAAAAAAAATCAATAAAATAATTGAAAGAAAAGATAATATATTAAAAGGAAATAAAGAAATATTATTATTGAATAAATATGAAGAAATATATAGCGCCTTAAAATTAGGATTAAAAGACTATATAAATAAAAATGGTTTTTCTAAGGTGGTTTTAGGATTAAGTGGTGGTATGGATTCGGCTTTTGTTGCTGCTTTGGCAGCTGATACTTTTGGCAGTGAAAATGTTTTAGGAATTTTAATGCCATCACAATTTTCATCAAGAGGAAGTATTGAGGATTCTATTAAACTTGCTAAAAATTTGGGTATAAAAACGGAAACTATTCCTATTAGAAGAACGTTTGAAAGTTTATTAAAAGAATTGGATATAGCATTTTCTAAAATGCCTGTAAATGTAGCTGAAGAGAATATCCAAGCAAGAATTAGAGGAACTATAGTAATGGCATTTTCCAATAAATTTGGATATATAGCCCTTGCAACAGGAAATAAAAGTGAGGTAGCTACAGGTTATGCTACATTATATGGAGATATGGCTGGAGGATTATCACCAATTAAAGATGTGTATAAAACAGAAGTGTATAAGTTGGCAGAGTACTTTAATAAAATTAAAGGTGGATGGATAATACCAGAAAATATCTTTACAAAAGCTCCATCAGCTGAATTAAGACCAGATCAGACAGATCAAGATAAATTACCTCCATATGATATACTTGACGCAATATTGGAGAGGTATATAGAATATGAAATGAGTATAGATGAAATAGTTGAAGATGGTTATGATATAGAGATTGTAAAATATGTTTTAAAATTAGTTGATTTGAATGAATATAAAAGACGACAAGGAGCACCTGGAATAAAGGTGACACAAAGAGCTTTTGGAAAAGATAGAAGAATGCCAATAACAAACGGGTATAAAGTTTGGAGGTAAAAATATGATTATTTTAAACGAAGAAGAAAGAAAAAGAGGTATGAAGTCTTTATTGCTTATTTTTGCTATAATGTTAGGAACTTATGTTTTTATATGGTTTTTTTGGTCTGAGTATGAAAAAGTGTTAAATGAATTTAAAGTATTACCAACGTTGCAGATAGAAAAAGCAAATTGGACTAATATATATAAAAATCAAAAAGTTTTTGATACAAAATATGGGGATGTATTAGTAAATAAAATAGATGAAACAAGTTATACAATAAAATATAAAAATTTTGAATTTCATGAAAAAGCATTTAGATATTTTAATGTAAGAGAACTAAACAAATCTATATTGATTTCATTTCCGTCATTTTATTTAAGAGGTATAAAAAACATATTAATAGATGAACAGAATAATGTTTATACGTTTTATAAAGTTCCAATAGATTTACAAGATGAATATGATTTACACTTTGCAAATTTTTTACTTAGAAATATTAATTCTATAGAACTTATGAATATACCAAATATATTTAAAAATAGGGATAAAAAAGAAAATAGCATTATAGTAAATTCAAAATATACGAAGTTCTTTTTAGAAGATATAAATAAAATATATAAATTATCAGATAATATGTTTGTTTTTGTTAAAAATTCAGAAACAGAAGATTTCATAGAATATTATATGGTAAATGCTGAAGAAGAAAATAGAGAAGAAAAAAACTTTGTTTTAAGAATATTTTTGTTAGAAAAATAAGGATTAGAAAATAATTGGGGGATATTTATGTATGAAAATCTTAAAACTACTATACAAAAAATTAAAACAATTATAAAGGAAGCTATTGATTATAAGCTTAAACAAATGGGATTTTATGAAAAAGAATTTGTTCCATATAAAAATAAGTATATATATAACAATAAAGTTGTGGATATGCTAATAGAAATGTTTTCAGAAAATTATGAATATCAAAGAAAAAAATATGTTGAAAATTATACGTTTAATTATGTAAATAAAGTAATAGCTTTAAAAATGTTAAATGAAAAATCTATTTTAAAAGGATATAACAACTTCATTCAATTAAGAGAATATATACCCGAACTTTTTGATGAGATTTATGAAATAGATTTAGGTAACAGTCTGTATGAAATAATAAATGAGATTGAAAGAGTAAAGGATTGGCATAAAGAGGATATATTAGGATGGGCATATCAATATTACAATATAGATGAAGAAAGGCCAAGACTTTTTGAACAATCTCAATTTTATACACCAGAATGGGTTGTGGAATATATAGTAGATCAAACATTAACCAGATATTATTGTGAATTATACGACGATAAAGAAATAGCAGAGAAATATAAAATAAAATATCAAAAAAGATATATATCAAAAAAACTTGAAGATATAAAGATTTTAGATCCGACATGTGGTAGTGGCCATTTCTTAATAAAGGTATACGATAGATTAAAAGAATTTTATGAAAAGCAAGGATATTCTAGAGATATTTATATTAAGAATATTATTGAAAAAAATATATATGGAATGGATATAGATGAAAGATCAATAGAAATAGCAAAAATTATTTTGAAGATAAAAGCGTTAATTGATGGATATAGAGGCAATCTTGATTTTAATCTTGTTTCTACCAATTTTGAAATGGTGAAACCTGAAGATATAGAGGATAAATTGTTGAGAAAGGTTTACGAAAATGTAAGAAATGACATTGAAGGATATGAGGAATTAGGAAGTCTTGTTACTTTAAGTAAAGAATCTGAAGAATTAATATTAGAATTTCAAAGAAGAAAACTAATACCCTTATTTGAAGAAAAAACAAGGTTGGAAAAATATTATGTAGAAAAACTAAAAAAATTTTTTAAAATATTAATGATTAAATATGATATAGTTATTTCCAATCCACCGTATACTGATTCTCATGATTATACACCATTGTTGAGAAAGCATATTAGAGAAAAATATTTTGAGTATAGAAAAAATTTATATGCATGTTTTATTAAAAGAAATTATGAATTTTTAATAGATGATGGATTATTAGGGATGATTACTCCGCAGACATTTATGTTTATAAGTAGTTATGAAGGATTAAGAAGGTTTATTATTAAAAATATGCACATTGAAAATCTTGTTCATTTTGGTTTAGGAGGAGTTTTTGAGGATGCTCTTGTAGATACAGCTATGTATATATTAAGGAAATCAAAAGATATAAAAAAGAAAGGATTATATATAGATCTTAATAATGTTTCGTATGAAAATAAAAAATATGAGTTAAAAAAAATTATAAGCAAACTATATGAAAATGAAAATCTAGAAAATACTTTTGAAGAAGATCAGAACGAATTTAAAAAGATCCCTAGAGTTCCATTTGTTTACTGGATAAATGAAGATATAAAGAGAATATTTGAATATGACAAATTGATTAACTATGCTGATGTAAGACAAGGAATTGCAACAGGAGATAACAAACGTTTCTTGAGGTATCATTGGCAGGTTCCAAAAGATGAATTAAGTTTTAATCATAAAGAAGATAATAAAAAATGGGTTCCTTATGCTAAAGGAGGGCCTTTTAATAAATGGTATGGAAATTTATGGTGGGTTATAGCTTTTGATGAAGAAAATTATAACATTTTAAAAAATATGGGGAATCATTTACCAAATAAACAATATTATTTCAAATCAGGAATTACTTATTCTATGACAACATCAAAAGGACCAACTTTTAGATTGCTTCCAGAAAATTTTCTTTTTGATTGTAAAGGTAGTAGTATTTTTACAGAAGATGAAGAACTTAAATATGCGTTATTGGGATTTCTTAATAGTAAATTAGCATTTTATTTATATAAATTTATTGCCGGAAGTGTGGATTTGGAAGTTGGAGATTTAAAACAAATACCTTTGGCAAACAGTTTAATTAAAAATAGTAAAAAGAAGGAATTATTAGTAGATATTGTAAAGTTAATTTTAATAATAAAAAAACAGAATACAGACACATCTCCATTAGAGCTTCATTATAAAGGTTCTCCTTTACACCAAATTAGAAATGGAGACATTGAAGAAAGATTATATCATATAATTTTTGTAAAGGATTTATTGGATACATATATGTTGATGCTAGAAGCTTTAATAGAAAAAATTATATTTCAAATGTATGGACTAAAAAAGAAAACTATAAAAGAAATATATAAAAATGAAGGAATACCCGCAGGGTGGATAAATATAAATGTTTTTGAAAAATTACCTCCACTAAGAAAATTTTTAAAAGAAGAATATTTAAAAGAATTCAATATAGATGAAAATAAAATAAAAAAAATAGAAAATGAAATATATAGGTTTATAAAGTATATAAAGCCAGATTCTAATAGTATTAGTATAAAGGATATAGAAAGTATTTATTATAAGAAAAATAGATCTGAATACGATAATGCTATTGAAAGAGTTTCGGTAAAAACGGAAATAAATCCTTTGTCTGCTTTTAGTATTATCAAGAATAATATTATTTTGAAAAATAATTATATGGTTAAAAATATAATATTTCTAGCAATTAATGAAGAGTATTTGAATAGTAAAGGGAGTTTTCTTAAAACAAAAGATAGATTAGAGAAAATTGGAATAACGGAAGAATATATACGAAAATATTTAAAAAATTCTTTGGAAAAATATTTAGGAACCAAATTTTTGAAAGATCAAATGAATTATTATAAAAAAACGGTTCCATTTTATTAGGGGGGTATTATGGAGGAATATAAACGAATATTTAAACAGGTAACTTTTTCTATTTTCATAATAATAGTAATTTTTATTATAGGTATTATAGGATTTATGGTATTAGAAGGATGGGGTTTTTTTAAAGCTTTTTATATTACTGCAATAACATTGTCTACTGTGGGATATGGAATGCCTGAAAATATTTCTCATGCTACAATTATATTTGATGCAATTCTTATATTTACAGGGATATCAGTAGTTTTATATTTAATTTCTTCTTTAACAGCATTATTTGTAGAAGGAGACTTTAAAAAGATAGGGGGAATTCTTAAAATGATGAAAAGAATTGATAATATAAAAGACCATTATATAATTGTTGGGGGGGGAAAAACGGGGAAATATATAATTGATGAATTTATAAAATCAAAAATACCCTATATAATAATAGAGAAAGATGAAGAAAAAATTAATAAACTTATAGAAAAAAAAGAATATGATAGTATTAATTATATAATTGGTGATGCCAAGGAAGAAGACATTTTATTAAAAGCCAAAATATATGATGCTAAAGGTGTGTTATTAACATTACCAAATGATGTTGATAATTTATATATATCTTTAACAGCTAAAACATTAAATCCTTCGTTATATATAGTCTCCAATGCAACAAGTTCTGAAGAAGTGAGAAAATTATTATACGCAGGCGTAGATAATGTTCTCCTTCCCCCGGAAATTACTGGAAAAAGAATGGCATTAATGGTTTCAAAACCAAACGTTCTTTCATTTATAGAAAGTACACAAATGGATTTTGGTGAAACATTCGGTTTTGCAGAAATAAGAATTCCAGAAAATAGTTGGATGGTAGAGAAAGATTTTGGGGAGTTAGAAATTTCTAAAACATTAAATGTTATTGTTATGGCAATTAGGCATAACGGAAAAGCCCTATATAATCCTAAGTCAAATTATAAAATAAAAGCTAAAGATTCATTAATGGTAATAGGAGATCAGGAAGATATTGAAAAATTAA
>NZ_BAAHYY010000049.1:0-6804 GCF_054657315.1 Marinitoga arctica
TTAATATTCTAACTCAGACATTTTTATATATAAAATTTTTATGAAATTTAAGTAAAAATATTTTGGTGTAACATAGGTTACAGACATATAGGATAAAAAAGGTTATAATTAATATGTATCAAAAGTAAAAAATTCACAAAGTGGGTGATGGGAATGAGTGAACTATTTAATAAAAAAGAATATTTAAAAAACTTAATTAAAAGAGCAAATAAAGAAAAAGATAATGAAGAATTAAAAAAAGAACTTCAAAAAACAATAAAAGAACTATCAGCAGAGGACGTTGCGTTAGTAGAACAAGATTTGATGGATAATGAAGGAATTACCATCGATCAAATTCAATCAGTTTGTGATGTACATCTTGAATTATTTAAAGAATACATAGATAAAGAAAAAATAGATGTAGAACCATGGCATCCAATATATATTTTGATGAAGGAGCATGAATTTATAATAAAGACTACAGAAAAAATAAGAGATATAGCAAAAAATATAATGAATAAAAAATCAATTCAGGAATCGTTTCCTTTGTTAATGAAATTAAATATATATTTAGACGACTTAATGGCAGCAGAAAATTATTTTTTAAAGGAAGAAAATGTTTTATTTCCGTACATTGAAAAACATGGAATAACTAAACCGCCAGCAGTAATGTGGAAAGAGCATGATCAAGTGCGTGAAATAAGAAAAGAAATAGTATCAATAAAAGAAAAAAGGAATTTTGAAGAAATAAAAAACAAATTTTATAGTTTAGCATTACAATTACAAGAGTTTTTTATGAATCATGTTCATAAAGAGCATTCTGTATTATTTCCAACATCTTTGAAATTAATAAGTGAAGATGAATGGAGAGAGATAAGAAGTCAATTTGATGAGATTGGATATTGTGGATTTGATCCAGAACCAATGAAAATAGAAAGAAAAAATGAAAGCAAATTAATCGAAGGGAAAGTAAAGCTGCCTAGTGGTGAATTAACTATTGAACAATTAAAATATATGTTAAATACTTTACCTATTGATATAACTTTTGTTGATTCAAATGATGAAGTAAAATATTTTAGTGAATCAAAAGAAAGAATATTTGTTAGAAGTAGAGCAATTATAGGCAGAAAAGTTCAAAATTGTCATCCTCAAAAAAGTGTTGATATAGTAAATAGAATAGTGAGTGATTTTAAATCAGGCAAAAGAGATAATGCGGACTTCTGGTTAAAACTTGGAGAGAAATATGTATATATAAGATACTTTGCAGTACGTAATGAAAAAGGAGAATATCTTGGAACTTTAGAAGTAACACAGGACATAGCGCCTATAAAAGAAATAACGGGTGAAAGACGAATTTATGACGAAAATTAAAATATTATGGAGGTGTTATTATGGGTATGTTTTGTTATCAATGTGAGGAAGCTGCAAAAGGTGTAGGATGTACAACAATAGGAGTATGTGGTAAAAAACCAGAAATAGCTAATTTACAGGATATGTTAATATGGGTAACGAAAGGGTTATCCTATTGGGCTTTAAAAGCAAAAGAATATGGTGTTAAAGACGATGAGGCTAATTTGTATGTTGCTGAAGCATTATTTAGCACAATTACTAACGTTAATTTTTCAGTAGAAAGAATGGTTGAATTTATTGATAGAGCAATAAAATTAAGAGAAAAAGTAAAACATTTATTTTTAGATGCATATGCAACTAAAGAAGGGAAACCATTTGATGAAAAAGTTCCAGAAGCTGCAGAATGGTATAAACCAGGTGGTGCAGAAATATATGAATTAAAAGGAATGGAAGTTGGTGTTTTATCAGACAAAGATGAAGATATTAGATCATTAAAGCAATTATTGATATATGGGTTAAAAGGTGTTGCTGCATATACTGATCATGCTTATGTTTTAAAATATGCAAATGACGATATATTATATTTCATACAAAAGGGATTAGTAGAAACATTGAGAGAAGATATTACAGTAGATGAATTAGTTAATCTAGTATTAGAAGCAGGAAAATATGCAGTAGAAGCTATGGCATTATTAGATAAAGCAAATACTTCTACATATGGGAATCCAGAAATAACAGAAGTTTATACTGGAACATATAATGCACCTGGTATATTAGTAAGTGGCCATGATTTATTAGATTTAGAAGAATTATTAAAACAAACAGAAGGCACGGGTATAAAAATTTACACACATGGTGAAATGTTACCAGCACACGCATATCCTGAACTAAAGAAATATAAACATTTAGCAGGGAACTTTGGAGGATCTTGGTGGAGACAAGATAAAGAATTTGAAGAATTTGGCGGAGCAATCTTAATGACGACAAACTGTTTAGTTCCACCAAAAGAATCATACAAAGATAGAGTGTTTACAACAGGATTGGTTGGTTTTGATAAGTTAACACATATTCCAAATAGAACAGATGGAAAACCAAAAGATTTCTCACCAGTTATAAAGAAGGCATTAGAATTAGGACCAATTCCTGAAAGAGAAGGGAAAAAGTTAATTATAGGATTTGCACATGAACAAGTATCTCAATTAGCAGATAAAGTAATAGATGCAGTTAAAACAGGAGCAATAAAGAAATTCTTTGTAATGGCAGGTTGTGATGGCAGACATAAGGAAAGAGAATATTATACAGAATTTGCATCTAAATTACCAAAAGATACAGTTATTTTAACAGCAGGATGTGCAAAATATAGATATAATAAATTAGATTTAGGAGATATTGGTGGAATACCAAGAGTATTAGATGCAGGTCAATGTAATGATTCTTATTCATTAGTTGTAACAGCATTAAAATTAAAAGAAGCATTCGGATTAGAAGATATAAACGAATTACCAATTGAATATAATATAGCTTGGTATGAACAAAAAGCAGTAGCAGTATTATTAGCATTATTATACTTAGGAGTAAAAGGAATAAAATTAGGTCCGAAATTACCAGCATTTGTTTCGCCAAATGTATTGAAAGTATTAGTTGATAATTTTGGAATAAACCCAATTAATACAGTAGAAGAAGATTTAGAATTTTTCTTGAATAAATAATTAAATAAAAATAATTACCCCTCTTTGAATTTCAGAGGGGTATTTTTGTTGTTAATAATATTATATCTTATTTTATTTCTATGCGCCTTACTTATTAGACAGAACTGTTTATAGTAAGATCATTTTTTTACTCATCTAATCCCCAATAATCAAAAATTCCACTAATAGACGAAATTTTAATAAAGAGTAAATGAAAACTTAACAAAAACCAAACAAATAAGAGATAAAATTATTTTACCCCTATTATATAGGGAAGGATAACAATATTATGAAAGAAGGGAATATTATGAAATATGATTTGATTATTATTGGTGGTGGAGCAGCAGGTTTTGCAGCAGCTATAGAAGCAGATTCTAAAAATAAAAAAACATTAGTTATAAATGATAATAAAGAAGTAGAAATTGGAGGAACTTGTGTAAATGTAGGGTGCTTTCCAACTAAACATATGCTGTTTAAAGCAGAGCTTGTGTATAAAATTTTAAATAATAATTTTGATGGTATTGAAGCAAATGTAAAAATAGATTTTTCGAAAATAATTGAAGAAAAAAATAAACTTGTTTTAAATGCAAGAGAAGAAAAATATAAAAAAATTTTAGATAATTTGAAAAATGTTAATTTTATAAATGGTAAAGCACGATTTATAAATGATAATACTATTATAGTAAATGGAGAAAAATTATCTGGAGATAAATTTTTAATTGCAACCGGTTCAAGGACATTTATACCCCAGATAAAAGGTTTAGAAGAAATCGAATATTTAACGAATAAGAGCGCCTTAGAATTGAAAGAAATACCTAAAAAATTAATTGTTATAGGAGCAGGAGCTTTAGGATTAGAATTTGCTCAAATGTTTTCTAGATTCGGATCAAGAGTGACTGTTTTAGAGTCAACTGATAACATTATGGGAGCGATTGATATAGATTTTGAAAAATTATTATATAAATACTTTAAAGAAGAAGATATTAAAATTATAAGAAAAGCAAAAATAAGAGAAATTGTGAATAAAAAAATAATACTTGAAAGTAATGAAGAACTTGAATTTGATAAGCTTTTAATAGCAGCTGGTAGGATTCCAAATACATCTAATTTAGGATTACAAAATACAAGTGTTAAACTCGGAGAAAGAAATGAGATAGAGGTTGATAAATATTTTAAAGCTGCTCAAAATATTTGGGCTGCAGGAGATGTAATAGGTGGTCTTATGTTAGAAACTGTTGCGGCAAAAGAGGGACACTTAGCTGTTTTCAATATGTATAATGATACAAAACAAACAATAGATTATGATTTGGTACCATCAGTAATATTTACTGATCCTCAATTTGCAACAGTAGGTATAACTGAAAAGGAAGCTAAAAAAAGAAATATAAAATTTAGATGTAATTTTGTTAAGTTAGAAAATTTACCAAAGGCTATAGCTATAAAAGATACTAAAGGAGCTATAAGAATTATTATAGAAAACAGTACAGAAAAGATTTTAGGAATTCAATTAATGTCACCTTTAGCGGGTGATATAATTCATGAAGCAACTATGATTATAAAAAATAAAATGACTATTAAAGATGTTATAGATACAATTCACGTATTTCCTACAATGTCAGAAATAATAAAGCTTGGAGCTCAGGATTTTAAAAGAGATATCTCAAAAATGAGTTGTTGTGTAGAATAAAAATATATTGTTTGATATAAAAATCCTCTCAATATAATTTGAGAGGATTTTATGTTATTAATATAAAAAAAAATAAATTATTAATTATTAAATATAAAAATCGTGATTTTTCTAAAATTTTCTTTTGATTATTATAGTTTTAAAAATATATTACTAAAAGTATAATAGTATGGGATGGGAAAAAATTAGGGAGGTATGAAAGTGAAGAACTACATGAAGGTTTTTGTTTTCATTATTTCTATTTTGTTGATATTCTTTACAGGTTGTATGAAACAAGCTGATGTTGATTTTACAAATACTTCTAACTCAACTACTATGGTCAAAGGCGAATGGACTCAAGCATATTTTAGAGGAACTCCAAATGATTGGGGAACTATATTAATGCAAAAAGTTGGTCTTCACACATGGGAGATAATAATTAAATTTAATGATGGTGATGGTTATGGAGCTCCTCGATTTAAAATAGACCATTATGGCGATTGGTCAGAAAGCTATCCTGCAACAGATTATGAAGTACAACCATATACTACTTATAAAATCACTTTTTATGATGATACACATCAAATAATAGTTCAAGAATATACTAGTCCATTAAACGGTGTAATATTGCAAGCATTTCAATGGTATCTTCCAGAGTATGATGAAGGTACTCAGAGTGGATTATGGAATGAACTTTCTGAGAAAATGCCGAATTTAGCTTCTATGGGAATAAGTGCATTATGGCTTCCTCCTGCATATAAAGGGCAAGCAGGTAAAAGTGATGTTGGTTATGGAGTTTATGATATGTATGATCTTGGTGAATTTAATCAAAAGGGAACTATTGCAACAAAATATGGAACTAAAGATCAATATTTAAATGCAATAAACACCGCACATACATACAATATACAAGTATATGCAGATGTAGTATTTAATCATAGAATGGGAGCAGATGGCACAGAGTGGGTAAATGCATATAAAGTTTCCTGGAATGATAGAAATTATGTTCTTGAAAATAAAGATATAAAAGCTTGGACAGTTTTCGATTTTCCCGGAAGAGCTAATAAATATTCTGATTTCAAATGGAGGTGGTACCATTTTGATGGAGTTGATTGGGATGAAAATACTCACGAAAATGCAATTTTTCGATTTAATAGCACAGGGAAAGCTTGGGATTGGGAAGTAGATACAGAAAATGCAAATTATGATTATTTAATGGGTGCAGATTTAGACATGGAACACCCTGAAGTGATTCAAGAATTAAAAAATTGGGGGAAATGGTATGTTGATTTTACAAAAGTTGATGGATTTAGATTGGATGCTGTAAAGCATATAAAATTTGACTTTTTCAACGATTGGTTGGATTATATGAGAAGTACAACAGGAAAAGAATTATTTACTGTTGGAGAATATTGGAGTACAGATATAAATAAATTAAATAATTATATAACTACAACAGGTGGTAGAATGTCGTTGTTTGATGTGCCTTTACATCAAAATTTTCATGATGCTTCAAATGCAGGTGGATATTATGATATGAGGAATATATTCAATGGAACTCTTGTACAATCTAATCCTGTAAAAGCAGTAACATTTGTAGAAAATCATGATACTCAACCTGGCCAATCATTATATTCTTCAGTTCAAGATTGGTTTAAACCATTAGCATATGCAATGATTTTATTAAGAAGAGATGGATATCCATGTGTTTTTTATGGAGATATGTATGGTGCTCCTGATATAACTGCTCAATATGATACTATAAAAAAATTAATTGAAGCAAGAAAAAATTATGCATATGGCGAACAATACGATTATTTAGACCATTGGGATGTAATAGGTTGGACTAGATTAGGAGATTCAAATCATCCAAAATCAATGGCAGTGATATTAACCGATGGCCCAAGTGGAAGTAAATGGATGTATGTTGGAAAGAAAAATGCTAAATTTGTTGATTATTTGGGTAATAGAAGTGACGTGATATGGTCAAATTCGGATGGATGGGCTGAATTTAAAGTAAATGGAGGATCAGTTTCAGTTTGGGTAGAATATTAAGTCAAAAAAATTTTAGAATACTTTGATAATATAAAACGACTCCTAATCTCAGGAGTCGTTTTATGC
>NZ_BAAHYY010000050.1:0-6697 GCF_054657315.1 Marinitoga arctica
AATATATAAAAAATACAAATGAGATATACCTAATAGGAATAAATATTAGTTCAGAAAAGAGGAATATTGAGGATTATATAATAGAAAAAATATAATAAATAATTATTAGCATATAAAAATAAAACACCTTTGTTCAATTATTTTATTAAAATATGTGTAAAAAATTTAAGCTCCCAAGATTAATAGGGAGCTTTTTTATTAATAATATGTAAAAATTTTAACAAAATTAAAAATTAGATATTTTTTTATTTTCTGCTTCCAGGTTTTACGAGTTTTATATTATTTTTACACATAGGGCATTCATTAGATGTAAAAGTTCTAGCTTCTATCTCAAGTAATGCTTTAATTGGATATCCATTTAAAAACTCTTTTTTGCTTCTATTGACAATACAACCAAATCCCAAAATATTTGGTTTGAAACTTTCAATAGATTCAACTACTTCTAATGTAGATTTTCCAGTAGTAATAACATCTTCTATAATAACTACATTTTTATTTTCCTCAATATAAAAGTTCCTTCTTAACTCCATTTTACCTTCTTTATTTCTTTCTGTAAATAAAAAAGGGATGTTAAAAGCTCGTGCAACTTCATACCCTATAATTATACCCCCTAGAGCCGGAGATATAATATAATCAGGTTTTTCATCGAATTTCTTTGATAATAAATTTCCTAAAATTTCAGCATATTTTGGATATTTTAATACTTGAGCACATTGAATATATGTATCTGAATGTAATCCTGAAGATAATAAAAAATGACCGTTTAAAATAGCTTTAGTTTCCTTTAAAAGATTTAATATATCCATATTATCTCCTCCATTTGTTAATAATGTTATTAAATTCTATAGTCTTTTTTCTGGGATTTTCGTTAAAAATAATAGCTCTTGAAACATTAATAACAATATTATCATACCCATCAAGGTTTTTAAACAATTCTCCAATGCTTCCACCTTGTGATCCTATACCAGGAATTAAAAATAACATATTATCTGAAACAGTAGTTATTTTTTTAATGAATTCAGCATTTGTAGCTCCTACAACTATACCTATTTTATTTTTGTATTTTTTATTTAATTCGTTCATTTTTTTTGCAATTTTCAAATATAATTCTTCTGGAATTTCAAAATCATAAGCACCTTTATTAGATGTTAAAGCAAGAGCAAACACATGAGAATTATCATATTCAAAATATGGTATTAATGTATCAGTACCCATTAAAGGATTAATTGTTAAAGAATCTACCTTTAATCGCTTAAAATAGTATTCAGCATATGCTTTTGCAGTATTTCCAATATCTCCTCTTTTTGCATCTAATATAATAGGAATATCTGGATTATACCTAATATATTCTATAGTTTTTTCAAGGATCTCTAATCCTTTTGGCCCTAATTTTTCATAAAAAGCAATATTTATCTTATAACCACAAACAAGATCAAAAGTTTCATCAATAATTCTTTTATTAAAATCTAAAACATCACCATCAATTCTATTAATATCACTATCAAGACCTACTAATAATACTGAATTCACATCATTTTTTCTTTTCATATATTTATTGAGCATAATATCCCTCCACAGCACAAGATAAAATATTTTCATATTTTTCTCTTTTAAAATATTTATCTAATTCATCAATAATTTTTGTAGGTATTTCAGGATCAGACATCACACCAGCACCAACACCTACAAGATTAGCACCAGCCATAATAAATTCTAAAGCATCTTCGAATTTAAATACACCACCCATTCCAATAATAGGTAAATCTTTAAATACTTTTCGTATTTTAAAAATAGTAGCCAAAGCAATGGGTTTTATGGCTGGACCGCTAAAACCACCAATAGCCCTTTTTAAAATAGGTTTCTTTTTATTTATATCTATTTTCAAACCTTTTGGCGAATTAATTAAAGTTACACCATCTGCACCACCTCTAACAGCAGTATTCACCAAATCCTCTAGAAAAGTCTCAACACCAAATTTTATAAAAATAGGTTTTTTTGAAATTTTTTTAGCTTCTTTTACTAAATCAAAAATAGCAACCTCATCTATTCCTAAAGGTATACCACTTTTTCCAACATTTGGACATGACAAATTTAATTCAAAAAAAGCAGCTGATGAATTATTAAGGCGTTCAATTAATTTTAAATAATCAGATTTTTTATCTCCACCAATACTTAAAATCACATTAGTATTTAAATCTTCTAAAAAAGGTAAATCATTTCTTATAAATTTCTCTATACCAGGATTTTGCAATCCTATTGAATTAATAATTCCAGATTTTACATTGACAATTCTTGGAGGAGGATTTCCATCTTTTTCATCAGGGGTAACAGTTTTTGCTGTGAATCCGCCAAGTTTATTTAAATCGATATATTTTGCTAATTCCTTGCCATTTCCTCCAGGGCCAGATGAAATAATAATGGGATTTTTAAAATTAATACCGCATATTTCTACCATTCTAATTGCACCTCGCTTAAATCAAAAATAGGGCCATCCTTACATATCATCTTTATACCATCTATAGTTTTTATAGGGCATCCTTTACATATACCAATTCCACATCCCATTCTTGCTTCCAAAGAAGCGTATATTTTTTTATCTTTAAAATGATTTTGTACAGATTTAATCATATTCATACTTCCGCATACTAAAAATGCATCATTTTCGTCTATATTGATAATATTTGATTTTTCAATTAAATTCATATTTGTTTCTTTATCTATATGTAAACCTTCTATATTAAGTATTTTCTTTATTTCTGATGTTTCAAATCCATATATTTTATATTTAACCAAATTAGGATATTTTTCTGAAAAATGTATTAATGGCGCCGACCCACAATCTCCACCTAATAAAATATATTTTTTATTTTGATCAATTTTTTCTATAAATGGAATACCATAAGCTCCTCTAATATCTAATTCATCCTCTTTTTTTAAATGTTTCATATCATTGGTCATTTCTCCAACAACAGCAATTAAAAATTTTATTATTTTTCCTTCTTGAAAAACAACAGAAAATGGTTTTCCAAAATCATAATGTTTAAGCTTTAGCATGACGAACTGACCAGGTTCAATATTCAATATTTTTTCTGTTTTTACTGTAAGCAATATATAATTATTAGTTTTATTTATAACTTTCACAATAGCCTTCATTCAAAATTCACCTCACCATATTTAATGTCACCATTAACTAATGTTAAAACAACATGTCCATTTAATTTATTATATGGTAAATTTTTTCCTTTAGAAAAAATCATATTATCCCATAAGAGATTTGAATCAACAAGAGATAAATCAGCAAAAACCCCTTCTTTAATATCTCCTATATTATCTAAATTAAATATTTTAGAAGGATTAAAAGTTACCTTTTCAATTAAGTATTTCAAATCAATATTTTCTTGTTTAGCCAAAGTAAATATAGCAGGTAAAAAAACATCTAATCCAGAAATACCATTTGGAGCTTCATCAAAAGATTTATTTTTTTCATCTAAAGAATGTGGTGCATGATCACTAACTATAATATCTATATAATCAAGATTTTCAATTAAATATCTTTGTGTTTCAACATTTGGTAATGGAGGATTTATTTTTTTTAATGTGTTTTTTTCATTATTATTTAAAAGTAAATGATGAAACGTCACTTCGCAACTAACATTTAATTTATTTCTTTTGGCATATTTTATCAAATCAACTGTATTTTTTGTAGAAATATGAGCTATATGCAAATGTCCTTTTGTGTATTTTGCAATTTCTATATCTCGTGCAACCATAAGAGATTCAAAAAGAGGAATATTTAAAAAACGCTTATCCTCACAATGATTAATAATAATTCCATTAAAATCTTTAACAGTTTTTAAAGCATTAAACATAATTTCATCATCAAATATAGGATTTCCATCATCTGAGAAAAAATAATATCCATTATCAGAAAGATATTTTAAATTATTCAAAACATTACCCTGTCTCTTTTTGGTTATAGAAGGTATTGGTATTATCTTTGCTAAATTAACATTATTTGCTTTATTTTCAATAAATTTTATAATCTCTAAATTATCCATAGCAGGATTAGTATTTGGCATAATTCCTATTGTAGTAACGCCGCCATGGACAGCGGCGCTTAATCCTGTTTCTATTGTTTCCTTATACTCAAAACCAGGTTCTCTTAAATGTGTATGCATATCTATAACTCCTGGGACTAAAATTAATCCTTTAGCATCAATAATATTATTTGCCTTCTTAGTGCTTTTTGAAATTTCAATTATTCTATTATTATCAACATATACATTAAAAATTCCATTTGTGCTATGTGAAATTATTTCAGCATTTTTTATTAATATACTCATGATTTCACCTATATATCCCAAATTTCATCATAATTATGTGGAGTTTCACAATATTCACACACAAGCTGGCCATGCTCATTTTTGACAAATGAACCTTTAACATTTTCACCATGTATAGGATTTGTAATGCAATTCTCATTTTTACATTGCAACTCATCAAACCCATAAACCTTTGGTGGGAGTTTTATCCTATATTTTTCAGTAACTCTCGAATTTTTAATAATATTTACAGTAACATTTGGTGAAATGGCAGATAATTTTTTTATTTCTTTTTTTGAAAAATATCTATCAGGTAAGCTAATATAACCCTTTAATTCCCCGTTTTCCGATTTAAAAATCCCATCTGCACTATCTATATCAAATAATTTCATTATTTTTCTTATTTTCATAATTGTTGAGTAAATTTCATCTGATGTTTTCCCTTTAGCAATATGATCAATGACAGTTCCATTTTCTATAGGTTTAATTCCTCTTTTACCTTCTTTTTGAATACCTTTTGTGCCATTGATAATAGGCGCATTAATTATAAATTCTTCCTTTTCCTTATGTTTTGTTAGATTAGTATCAAAATCTGCATTTAAAGCACCACCAAACATTGATAGTAAAATAATTCTTGTCCAATAACCATTTATAGCTTGTTTTTCCCATCCATTTAAAGGTAAATCATCTAAGAAGGTAGGAATAGTTGGGTAGATTTTATGTCTTGGTAAAGGGTGATAAAATTTAACATCTTGAGGAAGTAATTGAAGGTAATCCTTTTTGAAAGTAACAGCTTTTCTTAAAATAAATTCTTTTTCTAAAATATCTTCTCCCATTCTTTCTAACTGAAGTCTTGTGAAATACCATATTTTTGCAATATCTCTTTGTTTTAAATAATCTTCAATAGAATCAAATAATCTAACTTCAAATCCATTGTTTTTCATTTTTTCAACATAATAGGAAGGCATTGACATTTCTTCGGGGGCAATAAGATCAACCTTTACATTTTTAAAAATTTTTAAGCCGTTAACCTTTGAGTGAACAGTTCTGCCGTGTAACAAGTCACCAATAAGTGCAATATGAATAAAGGAATTATCGAAGTTATTTTTTTCAAGGAAGGTGAATTCGTCAAGGAGTTCTTGAGTGGGGTGTTCGTGTTTTCCGTCACCAGCATTAATAAAAGAAGGAATAGGAAGGTTATTTCTAAGCGCAAATTTTCCAACGGATTCAGAAAGTAATTTACAAGTTCCTTCGAGTTTTGATCTTACAACAAAAATAGAATAGTCGCTATAACCGGTAAGCATATTAAATGTATCAACATAACTTTCTTTCTTATTAAATGAGGAGTGATTTGAATCGAAGATAGTAACTTTAGCTTTTTCGTGGAATTTCGCAGCATTGATGAAGGATTCTTTGGTTCTTGTGCTTGGCTCAATAAAAACAATGTAAATACCGACATTTTTATTAATCTTAAATTCAGACAAATCTTCCTTGTTTAGCCATTTTGCTTTCAAACGTTTAGTATGATTATACAAAAACATTTGTTCATCAACACTAAAATCGTTAATAACACTAAGAGAACGACCTAAAAAATCATTTTTTGTAGATAATAAATTTTCCAATTTACCCACCTCCCAAAAAATTCATTCCCGAAAATCATACACAAAAATTAAAAGAAAATCAATTAAAAAAATGTAACGATAAATTTAATAATACAATATATAGGGTGGAATTGTTATATATCAATATATTTAGTTATATTTGACAAATTTAAAAAGAAAAAGTATAATTATAAAAAACAAAAAAGGTGAAAAAATGGAAGAATATAAATTTGATGAAAGTAAGTTTATAAAAGAAAGTATAGAAAATTCAAATGTTGAAGAAAAAGAAAAGTTTTATGTAAAATTAAAAAAAATAATAACTCAATGGGCAAAAAAAGAAGGAAAAGACAATAAATTTAAAGAGTATTTGCTTTTATTACCAAACTTGTTTTACCTTTTTATAAATTTAATGAAAGATAAAGAAATTGATATAAAATATAAAGGTAAAATCATGTTAATTTTATCTTATATTATACTGCCATTAGACATAATTCCTGAAGCATTGATCGGACCTATTGGGTATATAGACGACCTATACATAGGTTTATATTTTTTAAGCATATTATTAAATGAATTACCTAAAGAAAAAATATATGCTTATTGGAAAGGTGATATAAAAACATTAAATAATATTTCTGAAATAATAGAATTTTTAAAAAATAATTATGAAAAACTAAATATTAAAAGTATATCTAAATTGATTTCGAAAATTTTAAAAGAAAAATATACTAAATAAGTTATATAAAACAAAAAAATCCCCGTTTGGGGATTTTT
>NZ_BAAHYY010000051.1:0-6640 GCF_054657315.1 Marinitoga arctica
AGCTTTTTCCAAATCTTCTTGGGCGTGAGAGAAATATCGGTACTTCTGACGATACTAAATCATATATGTATTTTGTTTTATCTATATATATATAATTACCTGTTATTATTTTTTTGTAATCTTGTATCCCTATTGGTAATTTTTTCATCGTTTCACCTCCACGATCGAATTATATCACATTTCAGTAATTTCATTTGTAAATGATACCGCAACTATTCTCAATGTCTTTTTCATTCCATCAGAGTATGAAAAAGACAATGCGACTATTGTAGATAAAACAAAGCCGGGCATTTCTCCTGAGTTTGACAGTTATTTTTCTTTAAAAAAGAGAAAACGCTGAAATACAGCGAAAAAAGTTAATTGTTAACTTTTTGTAAAAAGCAAAATTAGCCACACATCACCTTCTTTTTAGCTTATAATGCTGTTTGTGGATATTATTTTTTTGAATTTATCTAATTCCATTGTTTTTTTAGGTATTTCTATATTTAATATTTTTAATATTGACTTTTGAAATTCATTTAAATTTGATCTCAGTGAAAATATTTTATCTTTTATTCTTACTTCTGAATATTCCATATCGTATTCACCCCCTAGAAGATTTGGACATAAAATAAGAAAGTGGTATCATAAAATTGAAAAAAAGAAAGGGGTGCTTTTTAATGAGAAAACAAACAAATTATGATCCTGAATTTAAATTATCTGTCGTTAAAGAATATCTTTCTGATGATTCTTTAACTCAAAAAGATATTTGTGAAAAATACTCTATTCCAGATTCTGTTTTTTATCTTTTTAATGATAATTTCAATGATTTTATTTCGTCTTATGATTTTTCTGATTTTTTTGTTTCTGTGAAAAAATGAGTTTTTCTTATTTTTTGTCTATTTTTTAGGGGTCAAGCCGCTAAATACTCAAGAGTTATTAAGTATGCAAGATACCATTTAAACCCTCTTGAACGAGCTGATGGGGGCGTAGTTCTTACATCATATCCATCCTTTCCAACCTCTTCAATCTTTAAAGTTATTCTATCTCGTTCAACATTGCATCCAATTTTTAATCTTAGCTGCTGCCATAAATCTTTTAGTCCCTTTGAAAATTCTATCAATTTATTATTTAAATCAAAAATTTGTTCATCCACTGTCATTTTGTCAAATGTACTTAAATCAATTTCTAATATGCTAAAAAGCCTAGCATTAACTGGATAGTTCCCATTTTCTTCTTTTAATGTGTTTTCAAAACTGTTTGTTTTTTTTATCTCTCCTTTCAACTCCATTTCTTCACTGAGATATACAAATTTCGGTTTCATATATGAAAGGATATCTTGTAATAATGATTTGTAATTATTTTTTTTAACATTCCCAATTAGTTTATTAAGAGTTTGAGAAAAGATTGAATGTAAATTTATATTAGTACTCTTGTTATTTATATTAATGGAAATATTTGTTGGTATGTTATTAAATAGAGGGTTAATTCTTTTAGTCAAAAGAGTTATAATGTCATCATTGCTTTCTTTAATTTCTTTTTCAACAATTTCTAATTGCCCATTAAATGAATTTAGATGTGTTGAAATATTTTGATTGGTTTTGATTAAATTTTTTATATCTTTATTTATTTTTGTAAGATCACCACTGATTATATTATTACTTTTTAGCGTTGTTTTAATATTTTCGATAAAAAGTTTTTCAAATGAAGGAATTAGTGTAATAAATTTCCGTAAGTCTTTTGAAAGATAATTTAATATATCTTTACTTAAATCTTTTAAATCCTTACCAAGCAACAAAAAATTAAAATCGCCATTTGCATGTTTTATTATTTTCAAGAACCCTATATCATTTAATTTATTAAAATTCAAAATAGACTCATCAAGAAAAAGATATTCCATATTTTCATTTATCAAATCAAAAAATTCTTTTTTAAATTGTTTAACATTTGTTACTTTGAAAAATGCAGTCACTATTATATCATCATCCTTTATATTTCTTCCCAATGGTTTATCTTCTAAACTTAACGGCGTATCATTTCCTAACCAATTCAAAGAAAGTAATATATTTGATTTTCCACTTTCGTTAGCACCAACTAATACATTTATATCTCCAGTATTTTTTAAAGTAACATTCTTTATAGCTCTAAAATTTTTAATTACTGCTTTAGTTAAATATAAATATCGTCCCATATCCCAGTATCCTCCCATTCTTTTTTTATATCAATTTTAAACTTTTCTACATTTTATGCAATTTGTAAAATCTCATTTTTAATATCCGTTATAATAAGAAATTAATGAGATGTTCCATTTTTAAATGATAAACTAAGTATAAAACTTCTCTCACAATCAAAATGGATATTTTTTGCGTGTTTTTTGCTGCTAAATTTATTTATACAGAAAAATTACAAACCTACAAATAAAATAATATATTAAAAATAATTCTTTGTGTATTTAATCAATAAAACAACCTATGTTCACTATTATGAAATATTAATGGTAATTAAATTACCTTATTTTCCTTATAATTAATAAATATTTATTCACAAATCCAAATTTCAATATAACTAATTTATAAAAAATTTTTGTGCAATTATTAATATTAAAAATCGTTCATAATTAACTATATAGATTTTATTCGATTTTTTCTAATACTGCATTTATATACTCTTCACCATGTTTATTACACCATCTACTTTTCAATTCAAAAACTTTGGTGAAAAATTTATTTTCCAAATCTACAACTTCAGACCACAAATTTGTTTTTTCACCACTCCCGCATTCACAGGATAAAACTAAGTAATTGTAAAAATCTTTTTGAGAAATATCATTGTAAACCTCTTCTGTAACGAGAATTGTATCATTTTTCGCCTCATTACTTAATTTTGCTGAATAATTAACAGGTTTTCCAGCCCAAACTGCCCAGTTATTTTTATTATTTCCAACGTTTCTGACTCCTATTCTTTTTACCAAAACTTTACCTTTAGCAATTCCTATTTTGCTAGCTATTTCCCAATCAGAAATTTGTTTTTCGACATAATCTTTTAGATATTTTTCCACTAATGTTTTAAAAGTAATTCCAGCTAGCAGTGCTTTTATAGTACCATATTTTTCTTTCCATAATGCAAATCCTCCATCACCCTTTATATCAATAAAATTCGCTTTAAATTCTTCTTGCTTCAAAATTTTAATAAGACTACCCGTAAAAATTTCATACATTTTTGCTGTTGTTTTGGTATATTTATCATTGCTTAATTGTGTAGAACCTTTCATGTCTACATATAAAGACACAACGTTTCTTATTCTATACCATCTTCCCACTTCTAAATTCATATCCGACTCTAATGGAATTCTATCAATTTCAATTACATCAATATTATTAATTTTTTCTTTTTGTTCATCAACAATCTCTTCTAATGTATTCCATAATTCCATAAATATCATCCCACTAACTCTAAAAAAAGCATTAAAACTACAAAGCATATAATTGTAGGTAATAAGTATATATATGCTTTTCTTACATTATTAAATTTTTTTTCGGCTATTCGAGAATTTATAATAATTTGTTTATTTAGATCATGATAAAATTTTTTAGTTTCTACATTTTCAAACTCACTAATATCCATTTTAGTCAAATCTCCCCAAAAAATAATAGATTTGTATGATATTATATTCAAAATTTTTTCAGCATTAATTCTTGGGATAATTGTTTTTAAAAAAGCAATATAAAAACAAGTTAAAAAAATTACAAATATTACTAAGTCAATTATAAAAAAGACCTTACAATAAAGACTTAAGTTATTAAATGTAAAAACTATTCTTTTAATATTTGATACAGATATTCCAGATAAAAATAAATAAATTGCTAAAAGAATGTTCATTTTATTATCTGCCATTTTTATTTGATCAATAATATAATTTAAATGCCACATTTTAAATTGTATTTCATTTTTTCCATTTTATATTGCCTCCAATATTTTTTATTATCTGAAATTTGTAATTCCTCTTCTTTAAAAAATAAAAATTTTAATTTTTAACATCCATTATTTTTATCTCATCATTTCTCCATTCACAAAGAGCTATACTCTGTTTTTCTGTATCAAATATACAAAATGTCGGCTCTTCACTCACCCAACTTCCAGAATTAACATAAATAATTCTTTTGTCAACTTGTACTATTTTTGGTTTATGTGTATGACCAAGCACAACAAATGCTTTTTCTTCTCCTCGTCTCAATTGCCTTTCAGCAAGCATTGAAATTCCAATTTCATATTCTGAATAATCTCCATTATATTCTTCATTAGCTGGGGTTATATAAGATTGTAAATTCCCCGCTACCCTATAAAATGGTGATTCAAATTTTTCTTTTAATTTTTTCCATATCGATTTTGTTCCATTCCAGAGCTTTTCTAATTGCTCATCAATATCTTTTGCGCCCATCCTTTCTAACTCTCCAATTGTTTGAGCTATAAATTTTCCTATTATCCCTTTACTGCCTCCTGCTAATGAAGATGCATTTCTATTATATTTATCAAATCTGTGCCCATGTTCAATCCAAATGTTATCTTCGTTATAATAAGGGAAAAGCAAATTTTTCGTTTGATCTATATCATATTTATTTGTCAATTCTATTGGACCAAATGAAAATGATGAAATTTTATAAACCAGTTTAGAAAATGGAAGCGAATCATGATTACCCGGTACATAAATTATTTTTTTTCCTTCTTCTTTTAATTTAGAAAATATTTTCCATAATTCAACGTACATCTGTAAAATTTTATCGACTTTGCATTGCCATAATTCAAAAAAATCTCCTGCAATTATTATTTTTTCTACTTCTTTATCTTTTTCAACAAATTCAAGAAACGACATAAATTTTTCAAAATTTCCAGACGTATAAAAATCATCAGCTTCTGACATATCACCTATATGCAAATCACTTATAATAACAACTTTACTCATAGTTATCCTCCTTTCCTATTTATTCATATAAGTTACAAAATGAAAGATTCTCATTTACTTCCTCAAATTAATTTTATCACTTTTTAAATAAAAAATTTATAATATATTAAATCTTTACCATTTTTTAATTATTTTTAATATATCACTTGATATATTTATTGTTTAAAAAATCAAAAACTCTTCAAGTAACACTTCAGTAACTTCATTTGCAAACAATTCTTCAACTATTCCCATGAAAAAACAATGGTTTATACTACAATTGTCAGCGCTGACAGAGATAAAAAACTAAAAAATCAAAAACTAAATTGGAGGTGAAAGTATGGCAACTAAAGTAAGTTTAGGTGACAAAGCTAGAATTTCTTTTGATTATGGTGTAGATGGTAATGGAAAACAAATCATTAAAAGAAAATCATTTTCTTTAATTGCTGGTGCAACGGATGATCAAGTATACACTGCAGCTAACAACTATGCATCATTATGTGAAAAAACATTAATCGAAATAGAAAAAATTGAAAACTACGAACTACAAGCATAATATTCTATTTTTAAACGCAACTAAATTGTTGAACATATTATTCATAAAAAAATTATGGAGGTGAGTTACAATGGCAAAAAAATTAAGAATGTCTTTTGTAAATAGTATAGACGGAAAAAGAAAAACAATATATTTAAATGATCCAAGACCAGATTTAACAGACACAGAAGTACAAAATGCAATGGATTCATTTATTGGTGTTTTCATTCCAACAGGATATGAAAAAGATAATGCAACAATTGTAGACACAACATCAAATGAACTATTTGATTTAATTCAATAAAAACAAACCGGGCATTTAGCCCGGTTCTTTAAAAACTATTAAAAAAACGAAAGGAGATTTAAAATATGTGGGATTTTTTAAGAATTATATTATCAAACATTATGGAACAATTTTTTAAAATGCTTCCATTAATAATAAACGATGATAATAAAAAAGAAAAGATTGATGAATTAAAAAACTTACAAAAAAACTTCAACAATGAATTAAATAAACAAATAAAAATATTATCAGCAGAAATAGATGAAAAATTAGAAGAGATAAAAGATGAAATAGAAGAAATCGAAGATTAAATTATCAACCTATCATTAAACAACATTTTATCAAAAAGAAAAGTTTAACACTTTACTTTCTAACTATTTTGTAGTAAAATGATAAATATACAATCACTAATAAGTAGTTAAACAAAATACAAAAGAAAGGGGAGATAGGGGATGATTACTATTCCGTATTTCTGTGAGAAATACAATTTTAGTAATCCAGATTTATTAAGGCAGTTAGTAAAATTCTTAAGCATCAAACCAGTAACAGGAAACTTAGAAACAAGAGGTATGAGATTCTACAGAGAGAAAGACCTACTTTTTGTTTATGACCAACTAGAAAAAATGTTTGAAACAAAAAACGTTGAATTCGAAGAGTTATGATTTAACTCACCCGGTGAAACCACCGGGTTAGTGTTTTATATAATGCTTTAATTTCTTATACATTCTTAATCCAACTCCAATTCCTAATGCTCCAAAAATTATCATTCTTGAACTATGCTCTACCAAAGAAAACATTCCAAAATATTTTGCTATTAAATATTGTATAGATCCAAGAACGATTATAATCAATGCCCACCCAAACATATATCTTGCTGATATTGTTTTATCCTTTAAATTATATA
>NZ_BAAHYY010000052.1:0-5975 GCF_054657315.1 Marinitoga arctica
GAAAAAATATAACTACAGAAAAATTATAACTCTACTATTCAAATTTCACAAAGTACATAAAAATTTCGAATATTTAAGAAAAAGCTCTATATTGACCAATATTTTATGATAATTACTATTAATCAACTATTATCAATTTACACAGAATTTTGGACAGACCCATAAAATATATCATTGATAATAATGGGTTTTTTTTAAAAGTATATATTATAATGTATTTAACCAATAGATTTAAATTCATCAACATCTCTCCTACATATAATTACTCCCTACAGGCAATTTGCCTGGAGGGATTTTCTGGTTAGAAAAATACACTTCTTGATTTCCCATTGCATGTTCCACCTTTACAACCACTATTTTGAACAACAATTTTTGACTTTTTTATAATAGGTTTTTTATATTTCATTTTTTCACCCCCTTTCTTTTTCGAACAAATATTTTAATACCTTAGCATTTTGTTTATCCAGTGATGAACATCCAAGAAAAGTTTTATTTTCTAGATCATTTTTTTCAACTATACTGGGAAATTTTCTATAAAACTCTATCAAACTGTTAAAATCGAGAGAGTGTTTCTTTGGTGCAACATCACCATTTGTTTTTGACATTATTATTGGATTAGGTGAATATGTAAATTCATTTTTAGCACAAAATTTTTGTAGTTCTTTATATGAATCTTTATTATATTTCATTAAAGGAGTTTTTATTTCCACTTTAATATCTCTTTCTTTCATTTTCATAATATTTGATAGTATTTTTTTTAAAGATCCACTTACCCCTGTAATTTTATCATTAATTTTTCATCTAGGGAAAAAATAGTTGTAGAAAATTCTGTAATATATAAATCAGAAAGACTTTGGATTTGATAATCATCAATAATTGTAGCATTACTTAACGAAGTTATGCGAAATCCCATATTTCTAGCTTTTTTGATAATATCAATAATATCAGAACGTAAAAAAATTTCTCCACCAGTTAATACTAATTCGAAAGTTCCTAATTCTTTTAATTGGGCAAATAAATCAATAAGAAAATCATATTCTAATCCAATATTATTATGTTCAGCAATATAACAATGAATACATTTTAAATTACATAAAGTTAAAATTTCGATAGTGGCTATTAATGGTATTCTTTCAGTATAGGCTTTTCTAATAACATCTTGAAAAGAAAAAGTATTATCTTCATATATCATTAAACCACCTCTATAATTTCTTGATTGGTAAGAACTTTGATAAAAACTATTAAATCGTCTTTAATATCTTCACTTGAAATATAATCAAACTTTTCTTTTAAATTTTTTAGAACTAAATTTATAGTTTTAAAATTTATTAAATATTCCCAAAAATATGATGCTGTTCCTTCCAATGAAAAAATGAATTCCGTTCTTTCATCTATTATATAAACACAATCATCATAAATCTGCCATGATATCCATTTAGAAATTTTTATTTTTTTGTTTAATAAAAAATCTTTCATTATCTTGCTCCTTTCAAATAATATAGCTTTTTATGAGTTTAAAATTAATATTAGAAGGAAAATAAATTTTTTGATATAATCTCTACGTAAATATATTTAAATAATATTTTTTAATTATTGTGTGTAATTAAAAATATTTTTGAAATTTTTCTCACTTATAACATGTGATTTATTTAATAATAATATTATGATTAAATATTGCGAATTTTATAACTTAATGATTCATAATAAAACTTTATGAATATATATTTATATTATATTGCTGAATAATTAAAAGATGTTATTTTCACTTATTCAATTCACAATAATTTTAGCAAAAAAAATCAACAACATTAATGTAAATTTGTGGTGGATTTTTCTTTTCTTAAATTTAATAAATTTACATAATTATTTTATCACCTGATATATTTTTATTGTTAATTTTTGTTTAATATATTGATGCAATTTTATATTATTGCCATTATTTGATGTTGAAAGATTAAATGGTTTTATGTTATTTTATTAATTCCAGTAACTTTTCTTCATTTTCTTTCGTTGTTTTTTTGAGTATTTCCTCTGTTTTTTTGTCTGCTACTATTTTTCCTTTTTTTAATACTATTATCCTTTCTGTTTTTTCTATTTCACTTATATCATGACTGGCTAATATTATCGTTTTCCCTTTTTGCGATAATCTTTCCATTATTTCATATATTTTTATTTTCGTTTCTATATCTACTCCACTCGTTGGTTCATCTAATAAATATATTTCTGCATCCTTAATTAATGCTCTTGCTATGTTTAATCGCCTTTTTATTCCTGTTGATGCTTCCATGTATTTTATTTTCGAGTATTCTATTAACCCTAATTCTTCCAGTATTTTTGTTACTTTCTTTTTTAATTCCTTTCCTGTTATATTGTTTAACATCCCGAAGAATTTGAGATTCTCTTCTAAACTTAATCTGTAATAGAATGACCGTTCATTTGATGTTGATATTGTTATCATTTTTTTTATCTTTTTTTCTTCTTTTTGTGTGTCATATCCTTTTATTTTTATTTTTCCTGTGTCTGGTATTATAAACATTCCTATTGTTTTTATTAATGTTGTTTTCCCTGCACCATTTGGTCCAAATATTGTTACTTTTTCCCCTTTTTTTATTTTTATATTTATTTTATGTAGTGCTTTTATTTTGTTTTTATATATCTTTGTCAAATTTGTTATTTCTATTATATTTTCCATTTTATCATTTCCTTTTTAGTTTTTAATATTGTGATATTGTCCCATATTTCCTGGCTTTGTCAAATGATGTTTTAAACCAGTATATCCCTATTGGTAATATTATTGCTGTCATTATTGTTAATATTATTATATTTCCCATTATTTCATTAATTGTATATCCTTTTATTAATGTTTTTCTCAATCCATCCATTGCATATGTTGTTGGTAAAATATACGATATTCCTCTTAACCATTTTGGTAATATTTCTATTGGATAGTATATCCCAGAGAACATTCCTGTTAAAAATGAATATACCCAGCTTATAGGATCACCCTTTTTAGTTAGCATTATAAATCCAGCACTTAATAATCCTATTCCACTTAAACTTATCATTGTTGTTACCAATAATATTATTGAGGCTATTATATTCATTTTTATTTCTACATCAAATGTATATATTAAAAATATAAACACCATTCCTGTGTTTATTATTGTAAATATTAATCTTGAAAAAATTGTGTATATAAATACTTCCCATAATGGTGTTTCAGATAGAAGCAGGTACTCTATTGTTCCCATTACCTGCTCCTGCCTTATTACATTTTTAAATGTTGTTAGGGACAGTGTTGTATAACTCATGAATACACTTCCTGATATGAAATATGCAAGTATATTTCCACCATACTGTTCTATCATTGGGAAGTAATTCCCCTGAGCTATAAACCTTCCCATGAATCCAAATTGTAATAATCCTAAGAATCCACTGAGTATCCCCAGCACTGCCTGGGTTTTATAACTTTTCCATATTTTTATGTCTCTTATTATGTAGTTCATGAATTTTTTTATTCTTTTCATGATTTCACCTGGTATATGCATTTATAATAATATTTCTGATATTTCATCGACATATTCCTTTTTTTTACCATATACAATAATAACTTTATTTTTATTTTTATAAACATTGAAATAATATCCATTATGTTTTTGGGATACAAAATAATAATCGATTATCATTATCGAAACATTTGTTTTTATTTTCATAAAATTTTTTTCTTCTAATTCGTTTTGTATTTTTTTAAAAAAGTCTTTTGCTGTTTTATTATCTAAAAACTCATAATATTCTAAATTTACACTATTTTTATCACTTTCATATTTCTTGATTTCTACTAGCATAATATTTTTTAATCTTTCTTCATAAGTGTTTTTTTTAAAAAAACTTTTATCCAGAGTATGGTGGAAAAACTTTTTGTTATTTATAATTTCATTTATTTCTTTGTATTCATTAATTTTAAATTTTAGAGAGAACCCCATGCTTGATATTAAAATTATTAATATTATTACTAATGCTATTATAGAATATTTTTTTACCCCCACGACATAACACCTCCGGTTAAATTAATTTTTTACTTTTTAAATACATTAAAACTTCATTTTCTATATTCCCTTTTATTTTAAAACATCCACTTTTATGATAGGAATTATGTTTTTCATAGCTTATAGCACCACATCCACCCCCACAAACGGGTAAGTATATACATTCTCGACATTCTAAAATTTTAGTTGGATTTCTTGCCATCCAATCAAAAAAAGTATATTGTATATTTTCTATTTCACCATTATCATTTAATTTGCCCAATTTATGTTTAGAATCTCCTACATGTTCCCAACATTTATAAATATCACCAAGAGGAGAAATTGTAAAATTATAATCACTATTCAAACCGCAAAACATCCATTTTCTTATTGGTCTAACATTAATAATAAATCCAATCTTTTTAGCATGTTCTCTTAACTTATTTAAAATATTTGAAATTTCCTCTTCTTGAATAAAACAATTATTAGAATATTCAAAATTGAATTCAGATCCCGCTCTTACTATTCCAAAGTCAACTTTACAATCTGTTAATTTTTCATTTTTTAAAAATTCTAATAATTCATACACATTTTTAATATTTTTTTTGTCTACATTAATTCTAATAACCGGATTTGGAAAATCTTTCTTTTGGTTTAATATTTTTATATTATTAATAATTATTTCAAAAGTTCCATTTCCATTTTTATACATTCTTCTTTTATTATGAATAGTTTGACTTCCATCTAAAGTAATTTGAACAGTTTTACAATTATATAACTTTAATGAATTAATAATTTCATCATTTATTAAAGTTCCATTGGTAATGATTCCTGTATACATAAAAATTTTATTTTCATCTGCAAATTGTTTAATTTCTTTAAGTATCTTTTCTCCTATTTTATAGTTTATTAATGGTTCTCCTCCAAATAAATTTATACTAATTTTCTTAACTCTTCTTTTTAAAGCTTCTTTTTTTATAAACTTTATTACTTTTAAAGCAGTTGATGAAGTCATTGTAGAATTCCTTACATTTCCTGCTCCTTCATAGCAATATACACAATTTAAATTACAACTCCAGGTTAATAATATTGTCAGAGATAATAATTCATTTTCAAATTTCATTTTATTATGAAAATATTCAATATAGTTTAATTCATTTACTTCATCATCTATTATAACTTTCTTTTTTTTAAATTCATATAGTATATTTTCTGGAATTTGTTGTATTTTTTGAGTTTCCAATAATGTTTTTATGTTTTCGTCAATTAAAAATACATGACCTGTTAATGTATTAAATAACAAATATTCGTTACTATCTGTTTTTCTTATAAATAAATTATACATAGATGTTTTCATTTAAACACTCCTTTCATATTTTTGGAGAAGCCCTTTAATAATTAAAGGGCTTCAATTTTTACAATTAGAAATTACCGCATTCACCTATACAAGCTTGCCATATGCAAAATCTATTAAACAAAATTCTGGTACTATTTCTTTTTCTTTATTTTTATAATATTCTTCCAAATTGTTATTTTCATCATACACATTTCCTAAATATTCATTATTCATATTTTTACCTCCTCATATTTTTTATAATAATTATTCTTTTCAATGTAAACTAAATTATTAATTACTAAATATATCTATAAAACAACCATCTACTGGAATGCATCCATCAGCAGGACAAAATTCAATACCGCATGCATTTCCTACACATCCTTTAGCCAAACAAGCATTTAAAGCACATGCATCAGCGGGACATCCTTTAATTCCACAAGCTGACGCATCTGGTTCCATAGATGAATAAATATTTCCTAAATACTTCATATTCTCCTCCTTCCTAAATTAAATTAATTAATTTTCATATAATTCTGGCACCAGAACAAATCAGCCGACTGATAAATGAAAATTTTATTGATAAATATCTGCTTAGCTATATTAAAGTAATA
>NZ_BAAHYY010000053.1:0-5557 GCF_054657315.1 Marinitoga arctica
CGTAAAAATAGGAATGGTTATAAACGCCATTCCTTTTAATAAAAAATCTGTTGCCATATACCATATTCCAGATTTTATTGTTACACTATTTTTTATTCTTTGTACTATTTGATTTATTTTTCATCACCACTCATATATTTTTTATCGCTTTAAAATCTCCAAAATATATAATTTCATCTTCATTTATGTCACGAGTTGAAATTGATCCTATAACTTTATCATATAATTCTGGCGGTACCCCTATTCCCGGTCTTTTTATATCAATATCTTCTTTTGTAATAACCTTTCCTTTAGGTATGAATTTTGCTGCGATTAAACTTCTTCTGGCATTATTTCTAGCGGGTATTTCACTCTCTAAATAATCTTTTTTTGTTTTTCCAATAATTTTTTGTAAATTACTTATATGTTCAACAAATTGTTTTAAATCTGTTTTGTCCATTGCATGATAATGATCATTACCTGGTAAGCTTTTGTCAAAAGTAAAATGTTTTTCAATTACTTGAGCCCCCATTAGCCATGCTGCGGTTAGAACATCTTTCATGCCATTCGGTAAAGTGTGATCTGAATATCCTATTATATAATCTGGAAATTTTTCATTCATATCTTTTATCATTCCAATATTTGCATTTTCTAAATTCGTTGGATAGTTTAAAACACAATGTAATAATATTATATTATCATTACCTTCATTTTTAATAGTCTCAACCGCTTTCCAAATTTCAGAAATCGAGCTTGCACCTGTTGAAAGTAATATAGGTTTTTCTTTTTTAGCTATATATTTTAAAAAAGGTATATTTGTTATATCTGCTGATGCAATTTTATATGCAGGAATCAATGGGTCTAAAAAATCCGCAGATTCAAAATCAAAGGGAGTTGACATAAAATCTATTCCGCATTTTTCGGAATATTCAGCTAATAATTCATATTCATTTTTCCAAAATTTGTCATATTTTTTAAATAGCTCATATTGATTTTTTGTATTTTCTTTTGTTGTATCCCAGTATGATGGAGAATATTTCGATGCTAATTTTTCTGCTTTGTATGTTTGAAATTTTATAGCATCTGCGCCAGCTTCAGCTGCTTGCTTTATCATAAGCTTTGCTTTCTCTATATCTCCTTCATGATTAACTCCAGCTTCAGCTATTATATACGGTTTATCAAAAGGTTTGGTTTTATATAAAATTCTTTTACCTATTTTTATCATTTCTCCACCTCCAATAATACTCAATTATTGTATTTTTGACTCTATTTATTCCAGTTCTTAGTTCTTTATATGGTAAATTCTTATACATTAAAAATCTCTCTTCTTTATTATTTAATAAATCTAAAATAGTATTATATATTTTATTTTCATCCACGTTGCATGCTATTCCTAAATACTTAACTCCATTATTATATCTAGCAAATGTATGTAATGTTTCTCTATCATTTTGAGCAATACTTATTATTGGTATTCTCATTGAGGCTAATTCATATACTGTTCTTCCATTTGACGTTAAAGCCAAATCTATATTTTTCATTTCTTTAGCCATATTTCTAACATTTTGAATTATTTCAATATTCTTTTCTATTCCAATATTTTGTATAATCTCATTTAATTTTTTTAATTCTTTATAGCCAGGACCAATAATTATTTTTATTTTTATATTTCTTTTTTTTAGTATTTTTTGTAATGCTATTACAGATTTTAGAGTTAAATTATTTTTATCTACACCTCCAAAGGTTATTAGGATATTCTTAACTTCATCACTAAAATTATTTGGTTGTGTCAATAAAAAATCTTCCTTTAAAACACAATATTCGTAACCATATTTATGATTTTGAGGAACTTTTATCCTTTCATATAGCGAGTTAATTACAAGATTAGCTTTGTCTGAATAGATGCTTAAATCTTCAAAATTAACTATAAAATTATTCGATTTTTTTAAGTTATTCATATATTCTTCTGATGTATCTAAAAAATCATTTACTATAATATCATATTTTTTCGCTATTTTATACAAACTATCAATATCATTTTCATAATATTTAAAACCATTTATACTAATTATTTTTTTTGCATATTCTGATGTGTCAACTAAAAAAAAGTCAATATTATGCCCAATTAATGTCTCTGCTAATGTCACAGTTCTATATATGTGACCCATTCCTATCTCTGAATTGCCTGATGTTACAAATAGAATGTTTAATCGTTGCATAATTTTTTCTGCTATATACCAATCCAATGGTGTATCTATATCTATTGCTTCTTCTGTAGGAATTTCAAAAACAGATATTTTTTCCCCAAATCTATTATTGTATGAGATAAATTCTTTTTTTGAAATAACAAAAGCTCCTGTTTCTTTATATTTTTTAGGTAGCCATTGTCTATTTAATCTTTTTGAATAATTTGGTATGATCTTTTTATTTTCTTTTTTCCATTCAAGATGCGTATTGTCAACAACCGACAATACTGTATCATAATTTTGATCTATCATATATTGGATTGCTTTTTCTAATGTTTCTTTTGTCAATAATGGTGATGTTGGTTGTAAGGTAATTACATAATCAACGTCTGAATAGTTATTTTTATACCATTCATATGCATCATATATTACAGGATCTAATGTTATATTATCTTCTGCTAAATTCTTTGGTCTCTTTCTTATTTTGACATCAAATAACTTAACAACATCTATAATATCTTCATTATCTGTTGTAACAACGATATCAGTAATATAATGGCTATTTTTAGCTGTATTTATTATATATGTTATTAACGGTTTATTATTTAATAATCTTATGTTCTTTTTTTTTATCCCTTTTGATCCTCCTCTAGCTGGAACTATAGCTAATATTTTCATTTTTCCACCTCAATTCCTATTTCTTCTTTTAAAAATTTTATATAGTTTTCCTTCCAATTTTTATTCCAAAAATAATTTATATCATAATTTTTTTTGGATTTAATATCCTTTTTTATCATTTCATATAATTCATTAACGTCATTAAACCATATTCCAATTTCTTTTGGTATATAAGCTTCTGAAAGAGGATGTTGGTATATATATACAGGTTTATTTAATGATGCAGCTTCAAATATAGTTGTTGAATATATACTCACTATATAATCTGATATATTTATTAATTTATATATATCACCATCTTTTTTTATTATAACATTATTATAATTTTCCAACTCTTTGTATCTTTCTTCAAAAGCAACTTCTCCAGGATGTAATTTAAAAATTATTTCATAATTATCACTAATTTTTTCTGCTAATTCTTTTGCTATTTTTACATAAATGTGTGTTAATGTTCCTTGGGATACTATAAGTATTCTTTTTTTATTATCGATTTTCTTTTTATGTAATGATTGGTTGATTTTTTCATAATTATACCAAAAATGTGGATTCCCTACAATTACTTTTTTTACTGGAATTCTCATGTTTTCATTCCAGAATTCCCCATATGTTAATAAGTAATCCGGTAGATATTTTTTATATTCATCATTTTTAAATACTGCTTCTCCATAATTATATGCTATGTGTGACTTGGTTATTACTCCATGTTGGAATTCTCCAACAGTAATTCCTTCATCTTTTAAAAACTTAATTAAAAAATTTTCCGAACCATAACTTGCTGTATTTAAAAACACTATTTTAGGTTTTATTTTATTTATTAGTTTTTTATAGTAATATTCATAAAAAGAAATTTTTAGAACAGTTTTTAAAATTGTATCCCTTACTTTTTTTATATAATATTCATTTAAATTTAAATGCTCTTTTATATACTTAATAAATAAATCTATAAGTTTCAAATCTTTAGAATCTACTTTATTTCTAAAAATTTTATTTTTCAATACAGGCATAATTTTTATATAATCGCGATAATAAACATTTTTAAACTTCCTAGGATAAAAGTATTTAAATCCATAGGAATCTTCCAACATAATTGTATTTCTTTCAAATAAAAAATTGTAGTAATCATAAATTCTATTAAAATACTTTCCATTTATTATAATTGCATTAGTAATTGCAGGACCTATTATCAAAATATCTGCTTGCTTAGACAACATTAATGGATTTTTTATTAATGTTAATTTAATATATCTTAAATAAGCGCTAATTTTCCTTTCTTTTTTTTGAAAACGCGCTTCTAAAAGTTTTTCTTTATCTTTTATTTTATCGAAAAAAATATTATATCTTACCAATTGCCAGAGATTAACTTTATCTTTTATTGTAAAATTTAATAATTCTTCTACTTCTTTTTCTAATAATAAATCAACATCCATCAAAAATACCCCTTTTTATTATAAATTTCAACTCGCAGTATTCATTTTAAGAATTATAGTTTGTTTTTTATAATTATTTTAATCATTACAAATTTATTTTATACCTTTTTATAAGATTTATAAATTGCTTTTTCTTGTTTTTGGATTTATATTTTTCAAAATTTATATTATATTTGATTTTCTTATTTTTTGAATTTATTATTTTTTTTGATATCTCAACAAAATTCTCTGGATTCTTTGAAATTAATATTCCAAATTTTTTTAATTGATTTGACCCTTCATACGGCGTTGTGATTATATATTTTTCAAAATACATATAAGTTAATATTTTTGAAGTAATACCTACGAATTTAAGTTTTTTTCTGTTATTCTTATAAGGAAGTAAACACGCATCAGAGTATTTTATATAAGGTAAAATATCATTATGTGGAACAAAACCATACATATATATATTTTTAAAATTCTTAATCATTTTATTCTTTTTATATGGGCCAAAAATATGTATATTAACTTCAGGAATGCTTTTTGCCAAAGTTGCAATATAATCCCAATCAATATCAAAAAGTCCAAAATATATAAAATTATTTTTTGTTACATATGGGTTTTTATATTTAATATTATTTTGAGGTGCTATAAATCCATTTTCAAAAATTTCCATTTTTTCTGTTAATTCAGGATATCTTTTTTTATATTCATTTAATATTTTTTTATTTGCAACAAGGGTTAAATCTGCAAATTTAATTATTTTATGTTCAAAATTTTTTAGATTATTATCTAAAATAAATTCTACAGGATCAGATTGCCGATAAATAATTTTTGTATTTCTTATATACTTTAGATAATTTGCTAAAAAAACCGCTTTTCCAGACTCTATTACTATAATATCAAATTTATTTTTTTTGAAAAATTTTAATATTGGTATTGCATGTGATTTTTCAAATATTGGAAATAAAAAACTCCATTTTTTAGATGCTTTATTTAAAAAATATGGAACTTTACACAAAACTGTCTTGTTATAAACAGTAGCCTTATCATATTTATAAATTCTTCCTTTAAATAATTTTCTTCTATTTTTAATTAATAAGTGTGGGAAATATGTGGGATAAGTTAGATAAGTAACGTTATATCCATCTTCTACAAAAGATTCTGCAATTAATGAAATGCCTCTTTGCATATTTGGTTTAAACTCCATATACCCTATAATCAAAACGTTTTTCATATTAAACCCTCTCATTAAAAATTTTTAAACACATATTAATATAAATATATTAATTTAAATAATAATTA
>NZ_BAAHYY010000054.1:0-5486 GCF_054657315.1 Marinitoga arctica
AATGAAAATCATAATTTCAAACCTTTAATCGCTTATATTGACAGTACAAGTGATGTAGTAAATAATAATTTATTAAAATTTGGATATTTATTTATTCCATATAAATTATCAAGAAATACAGGAAATATAGAATTAAATATCTTCGTTAATGGAATACTTACAAAAAATTATAATTTAGATATTTTTACTGGTTCGTATTTCAAAAAATTTTATTATTTTCCTAACATTATAGACTATAAATTTTAGGAGGAATTAAAATGAATACTCAAGATTTAAATGTAGAATACAGAGAATTTTTAAAAATAAAAAAGAAAAAGAGAAAGGTATTATACACGTTAATTTTTTTAACATTATTTCATATTATTATATTTATATCTTCAATTCAGAATAGTAATTTAGGACATTCCATAAGAAATTTTTCCATGTATATTTTTGTGGGAATTTCTTTAATATCGCTTTTTTCAAAAGAGATACGTTCATATTGGACTATAAATTTTAAGAAATTTTATGATAATTTTAAGGATTTCTCTTTAATCTTATTGATTGTAGCAACTCTATCAATTAAAATATTCACTAATTTATTTTTGAAAAAAACAACTAATTTTGATATTACAATATTTTTTTTTCTTTCACTTATCTCTTTTTTTTATTTTGTTGTTTTACAAGAATTTTTAACAAATTTATTTGAGAATAAATTTGTTAATTGTTTTGTTACCTCGTTTTTGTTTGCTTTGTTTTCTAATACTTTATTTACAAGGAATTATATTCCTTTCTATAATTATATGATAGGAGTTGCTTTCTCGTTAAGTGAATATTTTTTTGTTGGCTATATTACTCATAAAACCAAAAATTTTTATATCCCGGTTATTTTAATGTTAATTTAAATAGTTGAAATAATAAATTAAAGGATGATTATATGAAAAAAATAATTTATATTTTTTTAGTTGTTATTTTATTACCTTTACTATTATTTTTAATATATCTAAAAGTAGATGTGAATGCCAAAATCAAAAAAAATAATTTAATAAATGAAACCTATAAATATTTAGAGAAATATTATTATAAAAATTTAGATACAAATTCATTACTAACAAATCTCTTATCTGGATTAAACAACAAATATGTGGGATACTTAGAATCTGGAAATAAAAAGTATAATCATGAATATAGCTTAGGGTTTTATTTTCATTATGATTATGAAAGGTTTGTATTTACTGTAGATTTTGTTATAAAAAATTCCGAAGCATATAAAAAGGGAATAAAACCTAATGATATGATTATTGAAATAGATAATAATAAAATAATAGATATTGGTCCATATAAAGCTGTAAAATTACTGGATAGTAAAGAAATTGTTGATCTAACAATTGTTAGAAAAGAATTAGATACTCCTCGAAAAATAATTTTAAATAAAAAATATAATACGATTCCAACTGCTGTATTCACAAAATTTAATTTTAATGAAGAAAATATAGGTTATATAAAAATAAATTATTTTGAACAAGGAAATACAGTAAAAGAAGTAAGCTATATATTACAGGAAATCACTTTAAAAAAAATAAAATATTTAATAATAGATTTAAGATATAATTTGGGTGGTGATTTTGATGAAGGAATAAAAGTATTATCGTATTTCACAGATAAAAAAATATTAGGAAAAATTATTTATAAGAATCAAAGTAAAATAATATATAGAGAGTCAATACCTTTTTTTAATAACTTGAACAATATAAAAAAGATTATTTTAGTAAATAAGTTTACTGTTTCAACTGCTGAATTTTTTACACAATTTTTTAAAGAAAATAAGTTAGCTACTGTAGTAGGAGAAAAAACATATGGCAAATCAGAATTAATAGGTTATTTTAATTTAGAAAATGGTGGAACTGTTTTTTTTCCTATTGGATACTTTGTTTCGGAAAAAGGTAAAAATATTTCAAAAACAGGTATATATCCAGACATTTATGTTGATGATCCGAATTTTGGAATATTTTTGGATTCTAAAAATTTAGAAAATGATACTGTAATAAAAAAAGCTTTAGATTTTATCTTTGAATATGAAAAAAATAAACAATATTTTTAAAAATTTTGTATATAGAATTACTTTGTCTATAAAAAGAAATTGAGGCAAAACACCTCAATTTTCTATTTCTAATGAAAAGTCTATATATTTTACTTCTGTTGTTAATTTTCCCATTGATATTATGTCTATATTATCATCAACATATTCAAGATAATTATTTTCATTAATTCCACCAGAAACTTCTATTATTATTTGTGGATATTCTTTTTTTAATTTTTTAGCAATTTTTTTTGCATTTTTTGAATCAAAATTATCAAGCATTATTATATCCGCATTATTTTTAGCGGCTAAAAAAGCATCCTTTTCATTTTCTACTTCAATTTCTATTTTTTTAGTGAATGATTTATATTTTTTCACTACATTTATAGCATTTTCCACACCACCATATAATTTTATATGATTGTCTTTTATCATAATGCTTTCTGATAAATTCCATCGATGAGAATCTCCTCCACCATGTAATACAGCCATTTTTTCAAGATTTCCAAGTCCTGGAAATACTTTTCTAGTTGCAGCTAATCTGGTTTTTCCATCTATTTTACTTATTAAAGTATAAGTTTTTGTTGCTACTGCACTCATTAAGGAAAGTATATTTAACATAGTTCTTTCAACTATTAAAATATTATAAGCATTTCCTCTTAGTTTACCTATAATTCCATTTTCAACAAAATCACCATCTTTAAAATAAAACTCTGCTTTTATTTCATATTCTTTTAATAATTTTTCTATTATTTCTATGCCAGACAACACAATATTAAAATTTTTTAAAATTATTTCTGCAGTAGTTTCTTTGTTTCTCAATTCATATGATGCTATATCAAAAAAATTATTATCTTTTTCTATCCATTCTTTTAATAATTTTATCTCATAATCAAACATTTTAATCCTCCATTATCTTAAACATATTCAAAATTGGTTTTTTAGCTTTTTCAATAATTTCTTCAGGTAATTTTATTTCATTATTTTCATATAATAATGCTTCATACACATTTTTTAAATTATTCTTTTTCATATTATTACATATTCCCAATTCTTTTAATGGGTAAAATGTTTTGTTTTTAAATGTTTTTGATAATTTATGTATCATTCCAATTTCAGTACCTATAATAAATTCTGGAGTCTCATCTTTTTCAGGGAATTTCATCATTTGACCAGTACTACCAATATATTCACATAAGTCTCTAACTTCTTTTGGTGCTTCAGGATGAACTATTATTTTTGCATTTGGGTATTTTTCTTTTGCTATTCTTACATCTTCTTCAGAAAATCTATTGTGCACATAACAATAACCACTATTTCCAGGAATAGGTATAATCTTTTTGCCTGTTTTTTCTGCTACATATGATCCTAAATTTTTATCAGGACCAAATAAAATTATTTCTGCATCAATTTTATCAACAATTTCAACAGCATTTGCAGATGTACATGTATAATCTGCTAATGCTTTACATTCAGCTGTACTGTTTACATATAAAACTACAGGTGCATTTGGATATTTTTCTTTAAAAGATTTTATTATTTCAGGTGTTAAGGAATTTGCCATAGGGCATGTTGAACCTTTTGTTGGAACAATAATTTTCTTTGATGGATTTAATATTTTTAATGTTTCAGCCATAAAATCTACACCAATAAATAATATTTTATTATTTTCTATTTCTGTAGCAAGTCTTGCTAATTGTAATGAATCTCCAGTTATATCTGATAAATTCTGTAACTCTGGAATAATATAATTATGCCCTAATATTGTATAGCCTTTTTCTTCTTTTAATTTTTTTATTTTATCCATTAATTCTCTTTCAATAGCTGTTTCTTTTATCATTTTTATCCTCCTATTCTAAAGTTAGTATTTAAATTCTTTAATAATCCAATAATAGATAATGGAGCTAAATAACTGGTTTTTGGATTTTTTGATGGATAATTTTCAAATTCAAATCTATAAATTCCTACTTTTGAAACAATTTCAACTGTATGTATATTTCTTTCAACTTTTGGATCTGCTATTATTCTTACATTCACTTTTTCAAAATTTCTTGCAGCTAATGATAATGTAACCGCAACATTTACATTTTTTGGATATTTATTTATCGCTTCTATAGAATTTCCTTCAAAAATTATCTTTTCTTTATCAATATCAAGTCCAAAACTTTTTGGTGGTTTTCTTGTTGTTAATGTTATTATATTAATTTTATCGTAAATAGCATTTATTAAGTCTATACCTCCAATTGCACCAGAAACAACATATACTTTACTGGTAGAATCATTTAATTTTTTTATAAAATAATATCTGAATATTTTATCTGCAAATGCTCCTGTACTTAATATTATTAAATTTTTATTCATATCTAAAATATCAAGACCATATTTTTTTATAGCATCTACTGAAGCAACTTCTATAACATAATCCACATCTAAATTTTTTAAGTTTTCAATATCTGAATATTCAATATTATCAAAAATTTTCTGTAAATTATCAACCTTGTTCTTATCCAAATCATAAATATATGCTTTTTCTATAATATCTTCTAATTCTTCTAATATGATTTTAGCCGAATTTCCTGCACCTAAAAAAAATAATTTCATTTTTCTCCTCCTCAAACCATTAATTATAATTTTGTTTACTTTATTATACAACAAGTGTAAATAATTGTCAAATTGAAATTTTTTATTTAATAATTATAATTGACTAATCATACTATCTATGATATAATATACTTGAATAAATATTCATATATAAGGTTGGTGAAAATCATGGGCAAAATAAAGAATAAAAATGATATTGATGTATGTCAAACAATTGAAGTTCATAATGAAATTATAAAAAAGGTTAGAGATAAAATTCCTGAAGAACGAATTTTAAATAAATTAACTGAATTATTTAAAGTCATTGGAGATAGGACAAGAATGAAAATTTTGTATACTTTATCTCAAGTCGATGAGATGTGTGTATGTGATTTATCCTATGTTCTTGAAAAAACCCCCTCTGCAATTTCTCATCAATTACGAGTTTTAAGACAAACTGATCTGGTAAAATTTAGAAAAGATGGAAAAGTTGTATATTATTCTTTAAATGACGAACACGTAAAAGAATTGCTTAAAGTCGGGTATATACATATAACAGAGGAATAATTTTAACTTTAGTTAGGAGGAAAAATAATGAAAAAAAGCCTTTTTTTTCTATTAATAATGATATTTACTGTTCAAATATTTTCGCAAAAATTTTTAATCCCTATCGAAAATTCATATATAACTTCTTCTTTTGGGGAATATAGAGATACTGGAAAGAAACCTCATTTTCATACTGGTATTGATTTTTCTTCATTTGCAAGAGTTGGATATCCTGTTAAATCTGCAAATGATGGATATGTTAATAAAATTTGGTTAAATAATAAGATTTATGGTAATACTA
>NZ_BAAHYY010000055.1:0-4977 GCF_054657315.1 Marinitoga arctica
TTTGAATTCCCATTTGTCATATATGTATGTATCTTTAAATAATTCTTTTTCTCCTTTGAATAAATAATAAAACGTCGATACTGTTAAACTCTTTCCAAATCTTATCGGACGGGAGAGAAAGTAAAATTTACCACTGTTTATTAATTCATAGATATATTTTGTTTTATCTACATATATATAATCTTCTATTATTATTTCTTTATAATCTTGTACTCCTATTGGTAATTTTTTCATTGTAATCATCTCCAGATTTATTTTTCTTAGTATTATTATAGTAGCATAAATGTATTCTACAAAAAACTGTTTTTATATATTCTCACGAGAATATGGGATTATATAAAGCGTTGTTACTAATATCCCACTTATTCCTAAAAATATTAAATAATATCCACTGCTGATTTTATCTATTATTTTTCCACCTATATATATTCCAATTATTGTTGCTATCTGCATTATTACTATTTTTAATGAACCTATTCTACCCCTTATTTCATTATCTATACTCATTTGAAATTTCGAATTTATTATTACATTGGATATTATAAAGGATATATTAAACAAGAATAACATTATTGATATCGCTGAGAATTTAATTATTTTATTCGGATAATTCCAGAATATTATTATCCCTAAAAATAAAACTGCCATATTCATAATAATATTTGATAGTTTAAAGTATAATGTTTTTTTATTATTTGTCATTACAAATGTTATTAGCGATGCACCTGTCAGAGAACCTATAGTCATTGCTGTTTCTGCTAATCCTACATATGTTGCAGAAAATCCTCCATCTCTTTTTATTATTATAGGTATAAATACTGCAAATATTGGTATCATCCATGCGGAATAATAGACAATCATATTCAATAAATGCTTTAACTCTTTTTTTCTTTTTAAATATTTTATTCCATCTTTTATTTCGTTGTAAAATGATATTTCTAATAATTTTTTATTATTTTCTATATTATAATTATATTCAATATATAATTCACTTATTCCTGATAGTAAGAAAGTTATTCCATTAATAAGCAACAATATTTTAATTCCATATACACTATATAATAATGCACCCATTGGAGGACCAGCCAATGAAGAAATATTTGAAACAATCAAAAGATATGAATTTGCTTTTTCAAGATATTTATTTTCTACAATTTCTGGCAATATTGCATAAGTTGATGTGTCAAACAATGTACTTACAATTGATTGTATAACTAAATATATAAATATCATCCATACGTTTATAATATTATTGGCTATAAGATATGCCATTGTTAAACATAAAATACCACTAATAAAATCCATTCCAACCATTATTCTTTTTCTATTATAGTTATCAGCAATAACTCCCAAAAATGGTCTTATTATTAGTTCAAAAAACATAATAAATATTGTTGCTAATCCAAGTATAGTAGCCGATTGTGTCATATCTAACAACAACAAAGGAAAACCTATAACCTGAATTGTATCTCCCAAATTTGATATAAATCTTCCGAATATATATAATTTAAAATTTCTGTTCATGCTCTTTCACTTCCTTTGGTTATATATTTATATTTAAACCTCAATATACTCAAAAAGAGTATATTGAGGTTTTTTAAGTTAGCTACATTTTGTTTTTTGAACAAATACACTATATGGGGTACTTCCACAGGAATATACAATATATTTTTTTAAATTTTTTACTGGAACACCTTTTTTTAATACTTTCATTTTTTCACCTCCTTTATAATATCTTTTTTTGTTCCTTCTTTGCTTTTCTGTAATCTTTTTTATTTCTCTTTCTTCTTATTTTTGAAGATACTATTAATTATTTTTATCCATAATTTTTTGGAAAAATTCAGACCATACCTTTATATATTATTTCAAGATATTTTTTTATATTATATTTAATAGAAGGGCAATTTCTTTCACTTTCTTTCATTTTTTTATCATGACATCCTGTTATACACAATGGAAATACCTCACAATTTACACATTCTTCATCTTTAAAAGGATCATAAAAATACCATTTTGTATTTTCATAATTTTTAAAAGATTTAATTTCACCTATTGCTTCATTTATATTTCCTATATGTAAAGGACATTTATAAATATTTCCATCTGAGGAGATTATCAAATTCTTTTTATATGGTGCAGGACAAACTCCGCTACCACTTAAAATATCATAGGCATATTTAAAATCTCTATTAATAATTTTTTCTATTATTTCTGATTCTACTCTATAGTATTCTAATTTATTAAAATAATGTATGTTATTCCCGAAATAATCTTTTGCAAAAGATATATAAATTGAAATATATTTTTTTAAATTTTTTTCTTCTAAATAATTAAGAAATTCATCAAAGTTTTCATAAATTTTTTTATCCAAATTTATTCTTAATGCTATATTAAATTCTCTTTTAGCATATTTTATATTTTTCATAATTATATCAAACGTTCCTTTTTTATTTGCTAAAAACCTTCTGACATCATGCAACTCTTTAATTCCGTCTACTGTAATTTGTAAATGAGTTACTTTTATTTCTTTTAATTTTTCAATAATCTTTTTATTTAATAAATAACCATTTGTTATTATTGAACTTTCATAAATTATTTTTTTCTCATTGAGAAGAGGGATGATTTTATGAAAAAAATATTCCATTTCTTGTATTTTTAAAAGTGGTTCTCCACCATACCATGTAATTTTTAATTTTTGAATATCTTTCATATTATCATATATGTAGTCAATTATTTTGTCAATAACATTTTTAGTAATATCTTCTTTTTTTATTTCTTTTTCATAACAATATATACAGGAAAAATTACACTTTGTAGTCAATGCTATAGTAAGATAGAGTTCTTCTATTTTATTTCTATTTTCATAATCAATACTTTTAAGGATATCGATTTCGCTAAAATTATCATCTTCATATATTATCCCTTCACGTATTAAAAAGTTTATAATATCTTTTGGTACATTAAAATCTTCTTTTATTATTTTATTAACGAATAAATCTCCATTTTTCTTATTTAACAATAAAATAGATTTATTAAATGTATTATATATAATTAAACTATTTTTTGTCCATTTATATATTAAATATTTAGATAACTTCATACAAACATCCTTAATATATTTTTTATTATACTATCTTAAAAAATTCTAAAAACCTATTGTTTACAATACTTTCATCTTATATTGTTAAGAGGTTTACCTCTCTGGTGTATAATATAATTGGGTTAAATATTTATTTTATGTGGTAAAATAAAATAATACACTTTTACAGGAAGGTTAAACCATGAGTAATAATCCTAAACAATTTTATCTTGATTTTGTCTATGATGATTATATAAAGTCTCATTCTTCTTATGCATATATTATTACTATTCTTGACTATATCGACTGGTCTATTGTCCCCAAAATTTTAAATCATCCTGCGCAAGCTGGATGATTTAATTTTACTTTATTTATAATTTTTATCCTTAATTTTTGCGAAGCAATGCTTCTGGTGTTGGTAAAACTGGTTATTCTCCTGTTTCTATGATTAAAGCTCTTTTATTTAAAATTATTAAAAATATTTCTTCTATTTCCACTCTTATTGATGATCTTTATTCTAATCCTTATTTAGCCTAACTTATTGGTTTTGATCCTATTAGAAATTATGTCCCTGCTGAATCTACTTTTTCTATGTTTAGAAAATCTTTTGATATTAATATTATTTATGCTCTTATTACTGATCTTTTATTTAGAGGTATTTCTGCTGGTTTTATTTCTACTGAATTTTTGTCTGTTGATTCTTTTCCAATTTTGTTTGATTCTCATTTTAATAACTCTAAGTCTTTTAAACTTGGTAATAATGCTAATAAATTTAAGGATTATTATTCTCTTCTTGATGCTGATTATGGCGTTAAACCTATTTCTAATGATAATGTTAAATTTTATGATAATAACGATAATCCTAAGAAGGTTATGTTTTATGTTGGTTATAAGGCTCATGTCATTTCTTTTTTAAATATTCCTATTTTTACTATTGTTACTCCTGCTTCTACTAGTGATAGTTCTATTTTTAATCTTCTTCTTAAACTTGTTATGGGTTATCTTGAATTTACTGGTTCTAAGGTCCTTGCTGATAAAGGTTATGATTCTTCTAGGATTTATGATTTTGTTCATCTTGTTTTTGATGGTTCTGCTTTTATTCCTTTACGTTCTAATTCAGTTCAATATATGCCTAAAGGTGATTGTGGTGTTGATCTTGAACTTCATTCTCAGTATTTTGAAAAAAACAGAGGTATTTATCGTTCTAAATTTGTTTGTCCTTTTGCTAAAGAGGATAAACCAGATTCTTGTTCAAGATTAAATTGTTATCGTTATCAAAATTATTCTAAAAATAATTTTAGAATGTTATTTTTTAGAAATTCTGCTTTCTTTAAAGAGAATTATTCCAAACGTCCTCTTATTGAATCTCTTTTTTCAAGGTTAGAATCTATTTTATCTCATACTAAATTACGCTTTACTAATTCTGTTGCTCTTGAAGCTAATCTTATTAATATATTTTTTATTTCTTCTGCTTTTTTAGCTCATGATATGGGCAGAGATGATTTACTCACTTCTATTAAATCAACTCGTTCTAATTTTGTTCGGAGATAAAATATATACTTAATATTTGATACTTAATATTTATTATTTTTATTGAATTTCAACCTTTTTCGAACCTTTTTGATTCGTTCTTTTGGTTTATAATTTTCCCGCTATATTTTTGCTTCTTTTACTTATTTTTCTCTACTTTTTTGTCTCTTTAACTCTTTTCTGTATTCAAATTCTTTCACTTTACCTCTGTGTAATTTTGTTTATTTTGCCTTTACCTTATTTTGAACCTATTTTTGAAGATACTAGATTTTATAATTCTTATGAAATTCTGGCACCAGAACAAATCAACCGACTGATAAATGAAAATTTTATTTATAAATATCTGCTTAGCTATATTAAAGTAATAT
>NZ_BAAHYY010000056.1:0-4663 GCF_054657315.1 Marinitoga arctica
ATCACAACCGAAGTATATATTACCAGAAAAATCTTTAAATGTCAAGGAATTATTTATTGAATTTATGTAAAATCTTTTTCAGAAAAATAATCAAAACCTTCTTATATTTTCTGTAAAAAATAAGAAATATTAATTTAATAATATTACAATTTCTAAAAATAGCTTAAATAAAGGTTTTTATATTAAGAATCGCGCGGAAAATATTAACAAAACATTACAACGCCTAAAACATGCTTGACAAGGTAAAAAGAGAAGAGTATAATTATGGTAGAAATCATTCCGGACCTATGTTAAAAAATGCGAAATCGCGTAAAACCGCATGAATAAAGGAAAGTTAAAAAACAGGTTCGGAGGTTGATTATAAGCGGTTTTTAGAAGATTTTTTATAAAAAACAAAGAAAAAATTGAAAATAAAAAATAGGTCCGGAAAAATGACTTCTAAAAAATGCAGTAAAAGCAGGTTCTGGAAGGTAAGTCTCGGAAAGCAACTCCTCTCTGAAAGAGATAGAAACTTTTTTTTTCCCCATAGGGGGTTTCGGTTGCTACCACTTCTCGGAAAGCAACTCCTCTCTGAAAGAGATAGAAACAAACCATCGCTGAAATCTATGACTTCAGCGATCTTTTCTCGGAAAGCAACTCCTCTCTGAAAGAGATAGAAACCCCCTTTCTGGGGTTCCAAAAATATAAATCTTATTACTTTCCTCGGAAAGCAACTCCTCTCTGAAAGAGATAGAAACCTTACAATCGCTTTTCCATTCGTAAAAAATCATATAATTCTCGGAAAGCAACTCCTCTCTGAAAGAGATAGAAACACTTCTAAAATTGTTCTTCTGGTTCTATCTATAATGGTCTCGGAAAGCAACTCCTCTCTGAAAGAGATAGAAACTCATATTCCATATTTGTTACTTTAGCTATTATATGTTCTCTCGGAAAGCAACTCCTCTCTGAAAGAGATAGAAACAAAATTAATTCACTCCATGTTTCTTTGTTTTGTATAAACTCGGAAAGCAACTCCTCTCTGAAAGAGATAGAAACAGATATAAGTCTCCCTCGTTGTTTTCTCTTTAAATTCCCTCGGAAAGCAACTCCTCTCTGAAAGAGATAGAAACTTAATTAAATACCAAGATTTTTTTTCTAAGTCGTAATACTCGGAAAGCAACTCCTCTCTGAAAGAGATAGAAACTTATATAACTCATTCATAAAAGATTGGTTCCAATATTCACTCGGAAAGCAACTCCTCTCTGAAAGAGATAGAAACTCCATTCCTTTCCATTCCTTTCCTTTTAAACTTCCTCTCTCGGAAAGCAACTCCTCTCTGAAAGAGATAGAAACTCTTCTTTTTTCTTTTTTATTTTGCTTCGAACCAACATCTCGGAAAGCAACTCCTCTCTGAAAGAGATAGAAACGTGTGTTTTTATAAATTCTCCTACGCTTAATACCATTACCTCGGAAAGCAACTCCTCTCTGAAAGAGATAGAAACCATTAGGGTGGCGAACCACCCTAATGTCCCATTCTTCTTCCTCGGAAAGCAACTCCTCTCTGAAAGAGATAGAAACTTGAAAAGCCATAGTGAATATTTTCTTCGAGATAAAACATCCACTCGGAAAGCAACTCCTCTCTGAAAGAGATAGAAACAAAATAAAAGTAGAGTGTTCAAAAAGAGCACTCTGTTTCCTCGGAAAGCAACTCCTCTCTGAAAGAGATAGAAACCAATTAACATTTTGCCACTTCCTTATAATTTCTTTTAATCTCGGAAAGCAACTCCTCTCTGAAAGAGATAGAAACTTAATATACTCATTTTTTTGACCTAAATATTTAAATTTTCTCGGAAAGCAACTCCTCTCTGAAAGAGATAGAAACCAATTAACATTTTGCCACTTCCTTATAATTTCTTTTAATCTCGGAAAGCAACTCCTCTCTGAAAGAGATAGAAACTCTTTCGGGGATCCCTAAAATATAAAATTTGTTGCTTCTCGGAAAGCAACTCCTCTCTGAAAGAGATAGAAACAATAATCGTTCATATTCTTTTTCTTTTTTTGACAATTCTCTCGGAAAGCAACTCCTCTCTGAAAGAGATAGAAACTCTTTAAACTCATTTATAACGTCGTTAATTCTTTTCCTCTCGGAAAGCAACTCCTCTCTGAAAGAGATAGAAACACCTGCAAATTCCCAGTCTGGTATGTGTTCCCCGTTTGCATGCTCGGAAAGCAACTCCTCTCTGAAAGAGATAGAAACACAGCAGTTAATATAAATTTTTCCAACAATTTCCTCACTCGGAAAGCAACTCCTCTCTGAAAGAGATAGAAACAGCTTAAACGCCTCAACCCGTCCATGATTTTTTTCAATCTACTCGGAAAGCAACTCCTCTCTGAAAGAGATAGAAACTTTAAGTTTCTGTTTTTTGAAAAATTTTTTATCAAATTCTCGGAAAGCAACTCCTCTCTGAAAGAGATAGAAACCTTCCATAGCATTATAGTATATTTATCATTCCCTATATAATTCTCGGAAAGCAACTCCTCTCTGAAAGAGATAGAAACATCCATTATATTGTCTATATCGTCGACGGTATCTATCTCGCTCGGAAAGCAACTCCTCTCTGAAAGAGATAGAAACTTCCCGATGGCTTTATTGAAGAAATTCAATAAAGCCTAAGTCTCGGAAAGCAACTCCTCTCTGAAAGAGATAGAAACTTACGACGTAACCCTTTTTATTAACTTTAATATTAAAATTTCTCGGAAAGCAACTCCTCTCTGAAAGAGATAGAAACCCAAAAACACATAAATAACCAAAACAAAGCTAATATGAACTCGGAAAGCAACTCCTCTCTGAAAGAGATAGAAACTCAAAGTTTTTTCAACTTTAAAAGTTTCTATATCTTTTTCTCGGAAAGCAACTCCTCTCTGAAAGAGATAGAAACGTTACCTTTATTTCCCCGTTTATGCATTCGGCTGTAAACTCGGAAAGCAACTCCTCTCTGAAAGAGATAGAAACAATTCGAGAAGTGTACTCTTCCCGTATGCGTACAATGAAACTCGGAAAGCAACTCCTCTCTGAAAGAGATAGAAACCCTTTCGGGGTTTCCGAGAACGTACATTTTATTACTTTCACTCGGAAAGCAACTCCTCTCTGAAAGAGATAGAAACAACCCATCGCTGAAATCTATGATTTCAGCGATCCTTCTGACTCGGAAAGCAACTCCTCTCTGAAAGAGATAGAAACTCTAAAAAGCCGGTCATCATTCCTTTGGATAACCGTTCAATCTCGGAAAGCAACTCCTCTCTGAAAGAGATAGAAACTTCATCCTGGCAGAACCCCTCCAATTGCAAAATAGTCTCTCTCGGAAAGCAACTCCTCTCTGAAAGAGATAGAAACATATCAGTGTTTATTAATAATTTTTGTGGATATTCCAACTCTCGGAAAGCAACTCCTCTCTGAAAGAGATAGAAACATAGTTTTCTAATAATTCATTCTTCGCTTCCTCCGCTAATGGCTCGGAAAGCAACTCCTCTCTGAAAGAGATAGAAACTTAAATTTAACAATAGAAGAGATGGTAGCAGAAAAGCTCGCTCGGAAAGCAACTCCTCTCTGAAAGAGATAGAAACCTTTTCATACAGTTTTATCCACTGCTTTTTTATCTCCGTTCGCTCGGAAAGCAACTCCTCTCTGAAAGAGATAGAAACTCACTCCCTTGCGGGAGTGAGATCCATTCGGCATTAGGGTCTCGGAAAGCAACTCCTCTCTGAAAGAGATAGAAACATAAATTCATCTTCATATTCGTCATATGCATAATATTCATCTCGGAAAGCAACTCCTCTCTGAAAGAGATAGAAACTTTCTTAACCTTTTTCTTCTTTGGTGTGTACCCCTGAATCACTCGGAAAGCAACTCCTCTCTGAAAGAGATAGAAACGTTGTTGAAAACGACGATCTTTTTTACTTTATCTTCCAAGCTCGGAAAGCAACTCCTCTCTGAAAGAGATAGAAACAACTGATAATTATTAGCTGTCTTATAAGTTGTTTCTTTAACTCGGAAATCAACTCCTCTCTGAAAGAGATAGAAACTTTTATAAGAAGTCTCCATGAAAGTTAACCGTGACAAATTCTCGGAAAGCAACTCCTCTCTGAAAGAGATAGAAACAACTGATAATTATTAGCTGTCTTATAAGTTGTTTCTTTAACTCGGAAAGCAACTCCTCTCTGAAAGAGATAGAAACTTTTATAAGAAGTCTCCATGAAAGTTAACCGTGACAAATTCTCGGAAAGCAACTCCTCTCTGAAAGAGATAGAAACAACTATTAGACCTATCCCATTTAAAGCCACTTTCTTTTAACTCGGAAAGCAACTCCTCTCTGAAAGAGATAGAAACTTTGAAAAAAACACTCTTTTTCTTCCATCTCCTTTATTCTCGGAAAGCAACTCCTCTCTGAAAGAGATAGAAACAGTGAATGTATTTACCCTCCCGTGAAAATAGTAATAAACTCGGAAAGCAACTCCTCTCTGAAAGAGATAGAAACAAGTATTCAGATAACTTAAAATTTAATTTTAAAATATCTCGGAAAGCAACTCCTCTCTGAAAGAGATAGAAACGCCAAAAATCGCCAGCTGATATTGGCTCCCTTCTTAAACTCGGAAAGCAACTCCTCTCTGAAAGAGATAGAAACTT
>NZ_BAAHYY010000057.1:0-4338 GCF_054657315.1 Marinitoga arctica
TAATGTTATAATTTTCCTGTAAATTAAACATCACAAATAAAATGGAACTAAAAATTAAAATATATCCTATAAGATCTTTTGTTGAAACTGGATAATCACTAAATTTTTTAATTATTACGGTTAATAATATTAAAGGGTTTATACTTTTAATAACTTTAAATAATATTTTTTTATTCATTATCATTTACCCCACGAAGCTATATCAGAAGTTATTGCTCCTTCGATTGCTTCAAGAACTATTCCTCCAGCCAACCCTGATAACGTAATTGGATTAGAACTAACGGCTACCAATCCAAGATATCCTATTGCCACGCCAATTCCACCCCACTTTGTTGCTTCTTTAGTTTCTTTCCATCTCTCAATGCCTTTTTGATTAAATTCTTCAATTTTTTGAGCTTTCCTTTGCTGAAGTTTTTCCCAAGCTTCTGAACCTGTAACGTATCTTCTTTGATTTACATGTCCATACCCACTAACATTTCCTTCATAAATAGCATCCATTCTGATGCCCATAAAGCCACCTCCTGTGAAAAATTTATTTTAGTTGATATAATAAATTTCTAAATTCAATATCTTTTGAAAAATATCTAATGCCATTTATATAAAGATCAATGTAATAAAATCCTGATTTAAGCTGATTTGAATTAAATTTAAAAATGATGTATCCATTTGAAACATTTGAAGAGAACTTAAAAATATTAAAATATGACAAAAGTATTTTGTTTTCTTCATTTTTGAATACAGCAAATATATTATAATATGTACTAAAATCATATACTTTATCGAAATTAAAATTAATAAAAATTGTATTATTACAGATATAGAATACTTTTTCACTTTTTCCTTTTAAATTCAGGTTTGTAATTAGTTCGTTTTCTCATTAAAAAACACCTCTTTCTTTTTTTCAATTTTATGATACCACTTTCTTATTTTATGTCCAAATCTTCTAGGGAGTGAATATGAATATTATATTATCAGTATTCTATTTTATAGAAATTCCTTTGTTAAGGATTTGTTATTTAATTTCTATAATATAATGAACATTTCTTTATTCCTATTTTATATGTTATAATTAATTAGAAAAAAGATTTGGGGGTAAAAGAATGAATGAACAAAAGATAGTAAATCTCCTAGGATTTGCTTCTAGAATGCGAAAAATAATTTTTGGAAAAGATAATATAAGAGAATATATTAGGAATCCAAAAAGAAAAAATAAGTTTATTATTATAGCTTCTGACGTTGGTGAATCAATAAAGGAAGATACTATAAAAAGATGTCAATCTCATCATGTTCCCTATGTTCTTTTGAAAAATTATAAAAAAGAAAAATTAGGTCGTGCTTTAGGTAAAGATGAGATAAGTGTTGTAGGGGTTTTAGATGAAAATATTGTTAATGGAATAAAGGAAGTAGTGAATGTTGGAGGTGATTCAATTGTCTAAGACACGGGTATACCAGTTAGCTAAAGAGTATGGAATGCATGCCAAAGAATTCTTAAAAGAATTAAATGATTTAGGATATAATTTAAAAAGCCATATGTCTTCATTGGAGGATGAAGATGTTAAAGCAATAAAAGAATATTTTGAAGAAAAATTAAAAGAGGAAAAAGGAGAAAAAGTATCAAGGGATGTAAAAGAGGAACCGCCAAAAAAGAAAGAAACAACAAAAGAAAAAAAACATGATACAAAAAAAGACAAAAAACAGAAGAAAGACAATATAAAACATGAAAAAGATAATAAAAAGAGTATTAATAAAGGAAGCAGTGAAGATGAAATAAAAGAAATTAAAATATCAAAATCTGAATTGAAATTAGATTTACTGGCTAAAAAATTGAATAAAGGTCAAAATGATATAATAAAAGCTTTCTTTATGAAAGGGAAGGTTTTAAGACCAGGACAAACCTTAACGGAAGAGCAAGCAGAAGAAATAGCAATGATGTTTAATGCATTGCTTGAAATTACAGAAGAAATTGAAGAAGTATCAACAGTATCTAAATCAGAAAAAGAAGATCCTGAAGAAAAATTAAAAGAATTATGGAAAGAAATATATGAAAAGAATGAAGATAAATTAGTTGAAAGGGCTCCAGTTGTTACAATAATGGGTCATGTTGATCATGGTAAGACGACTTTACTTGATAACATTAGACATACTAAGGTTGCTGAAAAAGAAGCTGGAGGAATTACGCAATCAATAGGTGCTTATCAAGTAGAATATGAAGGCAAAAAAATTACTTTTATTGATACGCCTGGACACGAGGCGTTTACAGAAATGAGAGCAAGAGGGGCTCAAGCAACTGATATAGTTGTTCTAATAATTGCAGCTGATGATGGGGTTATGCCTCAAACTATAGAAGCATATAACCACGCTAAAAATGCAAATGTTCCTATTATCGTAGCTATAAATAAAATTGATAAACCTAACGCAAATATTGATCTAACTAAACAGCAAATGGTTGCAAAGTTAAACCTTATTCCGGAAGACTGGGGTGGAGATACAATTACAGTTCCTATTTCCGCAAAAGCAGGTCAGGGAATTGATGAATTATTAGAAATGATTTTGTTAGTTTCTGAAATGCAAGAAATAAAATGTTATCCAGAGGGATTAGCTAGAGGAGTTATTATAGAAAGTAAATTAGACAAATTTTTGGGTCCAGTTGCTACAGCAATTGTTAAAGATGGAAAATTAAAGGTTGGAGATTATTTTGTTGCAGGAAATACTTTTGGTAAAGTTAGAAGAATGATAGATCCTAATGGCAAAAATGTTAAAGTTGCAGGTCCTTCTGATCCAGTTCAAATTTTAGGATTTGAGGAAGTTCCAGATATGCATTCTATTTTATATGGAGTTAAAAATATTCATGAAGCAAAAGATTATGTAGAGAAGAAAAAAGCATTAGAAGAAAAAGTTGTACAAAAAAGACACATAAGGCTTGAAGACGCTTTGAAAATGATGAGAGAAGAAGGAGAACAAAAAACTTTAAATATTATTTTAAAAGCAGATACTTTTGGTTCTCTAGAAGCATTAAAAAATGCTATAGCAAAATTAGAAAATCCTGAGATTGAGTTACAGGTTATTCATGGCGGTATTGGTGCAATCACTAAGAGTGATGTCATGTTAGCAACAGCGTCAGATGCTGTTATTTTAGGATTTAGAGTTAAAGCAGATAGCAGTGCTGTTAAATATGCAGAACAAGAAAGTATTCAAATAAAGAGATATGATATTATATTTAACTTAATAGATGATTTGAAAAAAGCCTTGCAGGGTATGTTAGAACCTGAAGAAAAAGAAGAAATTACTGGAACAGGTGAAGTTAAACAAGTATTTAAGATTAAAAAGGTTGGTAATATAGCGGGTATCCAATTAAAAGAAGGATTTGTTGAAAGAGATGGTGGTGTAAGATTATATAGACAGGGTAAATTAGTATATGATGGAAAAATAGAATCTTTAAGACATTATAAAGATGAAGTGAAAAAAGTTGATGCGCCAAAAGAATGTGGAATAAAAATATTAAATTTTGATGATATAAATGAAGGTGACGAAATGGAATTTTATAAATTTATTAAGGTTGAAAGAACATTAGAATTTGGTAAAGAGGGAGAATAATCTATGAAAAGGAATATATTTATCTTATTAATAATAATTATAATTAATACAACTTTTTTTGGGTTTGAAAGCATATTGCCAGAGTCAAAGGTGTTGGATGAAGGAGTATTACAAATAGATGGTATAACACCACAGGTTGCAGCAATAAGATATGGGCTTTTTGGTTTTTTGGAGGTTGGTGCATCTACAAATAATGGCGGTGCGTATATAAAAAGTGGAATTAATAGATTATTTAACACATCGATTTCAATTTCTGTGTCTTATGGTTATCAGGTGGACTTGCAGGATTTCGGTGAAGCTCATTTAATAGGAATAGCTGGATATGATGCAGAAAATTATAGAGTTTCTTTTGGGACTGATTATGTTCAGGATGTAGAAAGTGAATTTGACCCAGAAAAGAATGACACTAAAGTAATTACACAACATTATTTAAATCCTTTTGGTGGAATAAGTTATTTATTATATTCAGATGATCAAACTGAGAAGTTAATAAACCTTGAATTTAATTCATCATTAAATTTAGAAAGTTTGGAATATGGAATTGCATTTTATTTATATGGTGTTCAAGTTTTCAGAAATTTTTTGTTTTTTAATAATATTAGTTTTTTTGGTGGAATCGCTATGGTGGGACCTAATTTTCCACCGGATTTATTAAAAGATTTTAAAATAATATTTGGTGTAAATTCCAATATAAATCTTTTTTAAAAACAATAAGCTCGCGTTAGCGGGCTTACTTTTAATATA
>NZ_BAAHYY010000058.1:0-3250 GCF_054657315.1 Marinitoga arctica
TATTTCATAATAATTACTATTAATCAACTATTATCATTTTACACAGAATTTTGGACAGACCCATAATTCTTAACCAAAATTTAATACTATTCAAAACATTGATGTATTAAACATTTTATTTTTTTGGTCCATTTTTCAATTGTAATCACGTCCACTGTTCACTTGACAAATACAGATAGTGAAGACAGAAGATTTTTATCGTCCAGTGAAACCTTAATTATGAAAAAATATAAAGATATATTAATAATTATACTCAATAAAAAATTGAAAACGACTTCAATAATTACATTAAAAGAAAAAGAAAAATATATTGATTATAATTATTATATGTTAAAAATTGGAAAAGATATATTTTACCCAATACCATTTGAACCACATAAAATTGAAACATTTAATGGATATGCTATATGTAACCGTGAAAAAACAAGTACTTTTAAATATGAAGGAGCTGAATATAGAATATCCTCAAATCAATCAAAAAATAATAAATCAGTTTTTTATAGTGGTGTTGAAAATGAAATTTTAGTAAATTTAAAAATCAAAAAAATACTAAAAAGTGATAATTATTTAACCTGTTTTTTGTGTATTAACGAAAGATGATATAATATATAATGCATATTATAATGTTATATCTTCAGATTTCACAAATCCAAATAAAAACATTACAGTAGTATTTAAACAAAATACAAAAATTTTTTAGGATTATATAACATTGATTTCTATATAGCAGGATACGAAATTTTTTCAACTAAAATAGAATTCAAGAAAGTATTATATACTTATTGAGGTGATTGATATAAAAAAATATTTTTATTGGATAAGAAAAATAAAGCTACGATAGTATACACTATTTTTGAAATTTTTTTTATTGGTATATAATTCCAGGACGTTTAACTTCAAAATTTATTTTTACATATAAATATCCTTCTATTCTTTCACTTAAATTTTTATTAACCAGTATTATGATTATAATAATTGCAATAATCAGAGAAAAATATTTGGGAACAAAAAAGAAGAAGAGAAATTTTAAGAATTTTATAATTTCTGTTTTTTTATATGGAGTTGTATTTTATATTTATGGATATTTTTCACATTTCACATATAATCAAACCCTGGATATTTTGATTTTTAAATTCACAATGTATTATTTTGTTATTAATATGGATATATCAGAAAAAAAATAATATTAATAATCTTATAAAAGTTCAAAAGAGAAAGTTGTTTATATGATTTTTATTCATTTTGTAGTAAAATCTATGTAATATCTTCTTAAAAAGAATTTTGCGATATAAAGGATGTTTTATTAATCGGATGAATTAATCATCCGATTTTTTTATTGTGCCTAAAATCGCAGATTTTAAATAAATAAAATTTTTAGTAGTATAGATTTGATAATCTCCTCCTCTTACTTCGGTAAATCAAAATTTACCGAAGTTAATGAAAACTAACTAATATAGCATAAAATAAAGATTATAATATATTTTTAATACTCTAAATTGATATTTTTTCTAAAGAAAAGAATTTAATCTTTTTGGATAAATAGTTATTATTCTGAAATAATTATGCATTGTATAATGTATCTATATTGTATATTTTAATATTCTAAATTAGAAAAAGATTCTTCTTTATTTAAAATTTTATGTTAATTATATATTATGTATAAATTATATATAATATAAATATTAAATTATTATATTTGAAATTATAAATAGCAATATATATAATACACATTATATAAAAATGATTTAGAAATAGAAATTAATATATAAAATATATAATTTATAAATTAACATTATATAATACATATAATGAATAATAATTATATAATGTAAAAATGTGATTCTGAAGAATTTAATGAGAATAATATATTTTTTTATAATTGATTTTTATAAAAAAATATATTGAATACCATTATTCCGCAGTTTCAACTTTATTAAAATCAAATACTCCTTAATATTTTGTCTTTAATTTTTTTTACAAGCGAGAAATTAATTTTTCTTTATTTTGTGCTATTATTAAGCGATGTACGTGTATTAGATTTTTTAGATTTAATTATGGTTATTATATACTAATTATACGAGGAGGATAAAAAATTGAATATTGTAAATACTATAAAGAATAAAATTGAAGGAATATCTATTGCATTATTTGAGGATGAATTTATTAGAGAAACTTTATTTTCATCAAATATAAAATATTATAAATTTATTCGACGTTTTAATTTGTTTTTTTCATTCATTAATATAATACCTCTAATTTATTCTTTTATTAATTTTAATTTACCTTATTTTTTAGGATATTTGATATTTGCTTTAGGAATATATATTATATGGATATTTGAATTAATTACTAATTCAATAATTTTTGAAGAGATAAAAACATTTACAATAATTCAAATTGCATTACATAGTTTTTTTGGTTTATTTTTGGGCTTTTACGATAAATATGATATTTTTGATGATATTTTGCATTTATCTGGAGGAATTTGGCTTGCTACAATTATTTTCCCTTTAGTTTTATCTTTGGAACTCACATATTCAAGACAAAAAATGCCTTCCCTTATTTTAAAAGTAAATTTTTATACATTTTCCATAGGAATGACTATGGGAGTTATATGGGAAATTTTCGAATTTATTTCTGATAGCATATTTTCAGATTTTCCAGGATATAGGTTAGCTCAAGAAGGAAGTCTTACTGATACAATGATGGATTTAATTTATGATTCTATAGGAATTATTGTAGGTATATTTATATTCTGGAAGATATTAAAAAGGCTAAATAAAGATAGAGATATGTATGTTTTATTAGAAAAAATAGGTATAGCTCTTAGAAAATTTGTTGATAAAAAAAATTGGATATAAAAAAAGGATTTTCAAACCTTATTTTTATAAACTGTAGTATAATATAAACTATGTAAAAATAAATTATTCCCAAAAACTATAATATCCTCAAACCAATCAAAAAATAATAAATCTGTTTTTTATAGTGGTGTTGAAAATGAAATTTTAGTAAATTTAAGAATCAAAAGAATACTAAAAAGCTATAAATATTTACCTGTTTTTTGTGTATTAATGAAAGATGGTATAATATATAATGCATATTATAATGTTATATCTCCAGATTTCTGTATTTGTCAAGTGAACGGTGGACATGATTACAATTGAAAAATGGACCAAAAAAATAAAATGTTTAATACATCAATGTTTCGAATAGTATTAAAGGTTTTGTCCAAAATTCTGTGTAAATTGAT
>NZ_BAAHYY010000059.1:0-2965 GCF_054657315.1 Marinitoga arctica
TCCGAATGGGGAAACCTGAAGATCCCGAAAGGGAGGCGAACCCGGGGAAGGGAAACATCTTAGTACCCGGAGGAAAAGAAATCGAAAGAGATTCCCTGAGTAGTGGCGAGCGAAAGGGGAGGAGCCCAAACCAGTTAGGTGCAAAAGGGTGCTGCCGTTGCCTAACTGGGGTAGCGGGAAGTAATCGGAGCCGACAGCACGAGGCTCGGGAGGGAATTATGTATAGCCGAAGTATCTGGGAAGGTACACCGAAGAGGGTGAAAGTCCCGTAGGCGAAATACATAATGAATCCTGGATTACTCTCCCAAGTAGCGTGGGACACGAGGAATCCTGCGTGAATCTGGGTGGACCACCATCCAAGGCTAAATACTACCCGTCGACCGATAGAGAAGAAGTACCGTGAGGGAAAGGTGAAAAGGACCCCGGGAGGGGAGTGAAAGAGAACCTGAAACCGTAAGCCTACAAGAAGTGGGAGCTCTAAGGAGTGACCGCGTGCCTTTTGATTAATGTGCCCACGAATTGCATGTACTGGCGAGGATAAGCCGAGAGAGGTGGATCCGAAGTGAAAGCGAGCCTTAATAGGGCGTATAGTCAGTATATGCAGACCCGAAGCCAGGTGAGCTATCCATGGGCAGGGTGAAGTTGCGGTGAAACGCAATGGAGGCCCGAACCGGTATGCAGTGAAACGCATTCGGATGACCTGTGGATAGGGGTGAAAAGCCAACCGAACCTGGTGATAGCTGGATCTCCCCGAAACGTGTGTAGGCACGGCCTCAACCAAGAGTTACGGGGGTAGAGCACTGATAGGCGTAGGGGGGTAACCTCCGAAACTTGTCAAACTCCGAATACCGTAACTTAAAGGTTGGGAGACAGACTGTGGGGGAAAAGCTCCATGGTCGAGAGGGAAACAGCCCAGACCGCCAGCTAAGGGCTCAAAGGGATAGCTAAGTGTGAAAGGTAGTGGACTGCCAGAGACAGCCGGGATGTTGGCTTAGAAGCAGCCATCATTAAAAGAGTGCGTAACAGCTCACCGGTTGAGGCGGACTGCGCCGAAAATGTAAGGAGGCTGAAGCTATACCCCGAAGCTGCGGAATCTGCGGATTGGTAGGGGAGCATTGTGCGGTAGGGAGAAGGTTACTCGCGAGGGTAGCTGGACGAAGCACAAGAGCGGATGTGGGCATGAGTAACGAGAGGAAGGTGAGAATCCTTCCCCCCGAAAGCCCAAGGGTACCTGGGGAAGGGTCGTCCGCCCAGGGTAAGCCGGGACCTAAGGTGAATCCGAAAGGAGTAACCGATGGAAAACGGGTAAAGAATCCCGTGCCATACATGACCTATAGTAAGAGGGGTGACGCAGAAGGTGAAGCCTCGTGAGCAAGTGGCACGCTCATCTAAGCGCAAAGGCCGAAGAAGCTAGTAGGTAAATCCGCTGGTGGAGGCTGAAGCGTGATGGGGAGGACGCAAGTCCAACGAGGTCATAGCCAAGCTGCCAAGAAAAACCTCGCTTACTGGTTGATGTATGCCCGTTCCGAAAACCGACACAGGTGGGTGAGCTGAGAAGGCTAAGGGGAGCAGGCTAACCTCCGCTAAGGAACTCGGCAAAATAGCCCCGTAACTTCGGGAGAAGGGGTGCTCTCTAGTGTGGTAATAACTGCACAGGAGAGTCGCAGTGACAAGGTCCAGGCGACTGTTTACCAAAAACACAGGACTCTGCGAACTCGAAAAGAGGACGTATAGGGTCTGACGCCTGCCCAGTGCCGGAAGGTTAAGGGGAGTGCTGAGAGGTACGAACCGAAGCCCCGGTAAACGGCGGCCGTAACTATAACGGTCCTAAGGTAGCGAAATTCCTTGTCGGGTAAGTTCCGACCTGCATGAATGGCGTAACGATTTGGACACTGTCTCAGCGGAGGGCCTGGTGAAATTACAGACTGGGTGAAGATGCCCAGTACCCGCAGTTAGACGGAAAGACCCCGTGGAGTTTTACTGTAGCCTGACATTGTAACTTGTCATGTTGTGTACAGGATAGGTGGGAGGCAGAGAAACCTGCTCGCAAGGGTAGGTGGAGCCGCCGGTGGGATACCACCCTCAGCATGATGGGTTACTAACCAATAAGTGTGAAGAGCACAATTGGGACAGTGTTAGGTGGGCAGTTTGACTGGGGCGGTCGCCTCCTAAAGAGTAACGGAGGTGCGCGAAGGTAGGCTCATGTGGGTTGGAAATCCACAGAAGAGTGTAAAGGCAAAAGCCTGCCTGACTGCGAGACTGACAGGTCGAGCAGGGTGGAAACACGGTCTTAGTGACCCGGCGGATCCGAGTGGAAGGGCCGTCGATCAACGGATAAAAGTTACCCCGGGGATAACAGGCTTATCGCGCTCAAGAGTTCATATCGACGGCGCGGATTGGCACCTCGATGTCGACTCATCGCATCCTGGGGCTGAAGTAGGTCCCAAGGGTTGGGCTGTTCGCCCATTAAAGCGGTACGTGAGTTGGGTTCAGAACGTCGTGAGACAGTTCGGTCCCTATCTGCTGCGGGCGTAGGAAACTTGAGGGGGGTCACACCTAGTACGAGAGGACCGGTGTGAGGGTACCACTGGTAAATCAGCTGTTCCGCCAGGAGCAGGAGCTGAGTAGCCAAGTACCTGACCGATAACCGCTGAAAGCATCTAAGCGGGAAACGGGCCCCAAGATGAGGTTTCCCACTCTTCGGAGGTAAGGGCAGTTCGAGACTAGGACGTAGATAGGCCGGAGGTGTAAGTGCAGTGATGTATTGAGCCGACCGGTACTAATAGCCCGAGGCCTTGACCTTATTAAGTAGCTATGCATATGTGAATGAGTATTGAGGGGTGCAGATACCAGATATGGAAACACGCGGATCCATGCCGAACCCGACCGTTAAGCATATCTGGGCCGATGGTAGTATGGGCAATCCATGCGAGAGTAGGTAGCGCCCCTCTTTTTATTTTTCCCC
>NZ_BAAHYY010000060.1:0-1995 GCF_054657315.1 Marinitoga arctica
AATTCACAAACGATTAACGAAATTAACAGTATTGTAAGTTGACAAAGTGGGAGAAAGGTGGTAATATATATACTCGGACGCGGACGAAGAGTTTGCGGAGTGGAAGAAAAGGAAGAAGCTCCTTGACAAGTGAACAGAGGCACCCAGCGGAAGGAAAGAAGAGAAGAGTTAAGATCGAACTCGAAATCTTGGATGGAGGGTTTGATCCTGGCTCAGGGCGAACGCTGGCGGCGTGCTTCACACATGCAAGTCGAACGAGGAGGCTCCCTACGGGGAGTAGTACTAGTGGCGAACGGGTGAGTAACGCGTAGGAAGGTGTCCTCCAGACCGGGACAACCACTGGAAACGGTGGCTAATACCGGATAAGACCGAGAGGTGAAAACGTGCTACGGCATGGCTGGAGGAGCTGCCTGCGACCCATCAGGTAGTTGGTAGGGTAAAGGCCTACCAAGCCGACGACGGGTAGCCGGCGTGAGAGCGTGGCCGGCCACAGGGGGACTGAGACACGGCCCCCACTCCTACGGGAGGCAGCAGTGGGGAATATTGGACAATGGGGGAAACCCTGATCCAGCGACGCCGCGTGGAGGACGAAGTCTTTCGGGACGTAAACTCCTGAACTTTCCGAACAATAAGGTTAGGAGGGAATGACTAACCGATGAGGGTAGGAAAGGAAAAGCCCCGGCTAACTACGTGCCAGCAGCCGCGGTAATACGTAGGGGGCGAGCGTTGCCCGGAATCACTGGGCGTAAAGGGGGTGTAGGCGGTTTCTTAAGTCAGATGTAAAATACCCTGGCTCAACCAGGGAACTGCGTCTGAAACTGGGAAACTTGAGGTTACTAGAGGGAGACGGAATTACCAGTGTAGGGGTGAAATCCGTAGATACTGGTAAGAAGGCCGGTGGTGAAGACGGTCTCCTGGGGTAAACCTGACGCTGAGGCCCGAAAGCTAGGGGAGCAAACCGGATTAGATACCCGGGTAGTCCTAGCCGTAAACGATGCCCACTAGGTGTGAGCGGTAGTACCGTTCGTGCTGAAGCTAAGGCGATAAGTGGGCCGCCTGGGGAGTACGTCCGCAAGGATGAAACTCAAAGGAATTGACGGGGACCCGCACAAGCGGTGGAGCGTGTGGTTTAATTCGAAGCTAAGCGAAGGACCTTACCAGGGCTTGACATGTGGGTGGTACCAACTAGAGATAGTTGGGACCTGATACTTCGGTATCAGGAGCCCACACAGGTGGTGCACGGCCGTCGTCAGCTCGTGCCGTGAGGTGTTGGGTTAAGTCCCGCAACGAGCGCAACCCTTGCCGTTAGTTACCAGCACGTAGAGGTGGGGACTCTAACGGGACAGCCGCCGACGAGGCGGAGGAAGGAGGGGATGACGTCAGGTAATCGTGCCCCTTATGTCCTGGGCGACACACGCGCTACAATGGCAGGGACAGAGGGCAGCGAGACCGAGAGGTTAAGCGAATCCCAGAAACCCTGCCCCAGTTCAGATTGCAGTCTGAAACCCGACTGCATGAAGCCGGAATCGCTAGTAATCGCAGGTCAGCCACACTGCGGTGAATACGTTCCCGGGTCTTGTACACACCGCCCGTCAAGCCACCCGAGTTGGAAACGCCCGAAGATGGTTAGCCTAACCGAAAGGAGGGCGGCTATTGAGGGTGGAGTCAGCGAGGGGGGCTAAGTCGTAACAAGGTAGGTGTACCGGAAGGTGCGCCTGGATCACCTCCTTTCTAAGGAGAAAGAAGAATGGGTGTCTCTGTTCAGTAGTGAAGGAGTTGGGGTAGTAGCTCAACTGGGAGAGCGTCTGCCTTGCACGCAGAAGGTTAGGGGTTCAAGTCCCCTCTACTCCACCAGCTCATTGACAAATGCATAGTGAAAGATAAGGTCAAGGTAAAAAGGGCTTACGGAGGATGCCTAGGCGACGGGAGGCGAAGAAGGACGTGGCAAGCTGCGAAAAGCCACGGGGAGCTGCAAGCGAGCGTAGATCCGTGGAT
>NZ_BAAHYY010000061.1:0-1696 GCF_054657315.1 Marinitoga arctica
ATACAAAACAAATAAAATAAAAACAAGTAAAAATCAAACAATTGAAAGGAGGTATAATTCTTAACCAAAATTTAATACTATTCAAAACATTGATGTATTAAACATTTTATTTTTTTGGTCCATTTTTCAATTGTAATCACATCCACTGTTCACTTGACAAATACATTTTTACTCAGCAGATGATATATCTTCCTGAAAATTTTTTTGAATATCTCTTTTTAATTTTATTTTATAATTTTCTATTTCATTCAATAAACTATTTATTTTTTCTATATCAATAATTTCACCTTTTTTTGCTTTTTTTATGTAAAATTCGATTTTCATATAATTATCTACTATATCTTTTATAATTTTATTTTCTGATAATGAAATTTCTTCACCGCCTGCAATACTGAAAATTGAAATTACCTGGAAAATTAATACAACAGATATTATTGATAATACAATAGCTAAATTTATTTTTATTATTTTATTTATTAAATTCATCTAATCACCCTTTCATTTAATAAAAGCCTGATCATAAACATGTAATGTTTTCGTTATAATAGTTACACCTATGGGATGTATTCCTAAATAAAATCTAAAAACAACTTCTCCAGAAGCCCATGCATAATCATAACCTATTCCACCATAATTTTTATTCATTGATACAATCTCCCATCCTGGTCTATATGTATAAGATTCCAAATTAACATTTATACTTGTAACTTTTTTATTATTATAAAAGTACTCTCCAATTAACACTACTTTTAATACAGTTTGGTTCCATCTGTTTTTATATTCCGAAGTATCAAAAAGATAATTAAAATGCGTACGATTAGTTATGCTTAATGTATTCGAAATCTTATTATCTAAAAAATTTTTTCTTACTATGTACTAATTTTAATGAATATATTTCATTAATAATTTTCTTTAATTCTGCAATATCTTTTACCCAAAAAACTTTTGTATTTTTTGGAATGCTATTCTCAGGAACAAAATTCAGAACTTTATTGCCAATTTGAATTTCTAATGTCTTATCGATCTTAGAACTGACATTATTTAAGCTTCTATTTTCTTCACTACCTATAATCGTAGCCGCATTTAAACTTGTTACAAATAATACTATCAATATAATAAAAACATACCCCTTTTTCATTACCATCCCTCCAATACTTTTTGATTAATAAAACTGGCGCCAGCAGAAAATATTAATTTATTCATTTATCATTTTATCAAAAAAAAAAAAAAGCAAATAAACTCGTGGTAAATTTTCCATGAATTTTATATTTATAAAATTCAATAAATTTACATAATTATTATATCATATGATACATTTTTAATGTTATTTTTTTATTTAATTTAAATGACAATAATTATCAATTTCTTTTATTTTTCCCTTTCTTTTTATTTTTCTCTACTTTTTTTATTTTTACACAGTTTATATTATACTACCATAATATATTCTCGTAAAAATATTTAAAAATAAGAATATTGAAGATATTCTTATTTGATGCGCCTTATCCTCCAGAGCATAGGCAAAAAATCAGAAAAACGTATATTTCTTGTAAGTTTTTATGGTTTTTCACACACCCATTTTTATAGAAAGAATTATAGAATTTACTATAAAAACCTATCAATAATCTCATCAATAATTTTTCTATTATCTTCTTCAAAAGAAAAATAACTAAGAGCAACACGTTTTTGACCAAGACCA
>NZ_BAAHYY010000062.1:0-1695 GCF_054657315.1 Marinitoga arctica
TTCATTCGTTACAAGTTTCTTATAAAATTATTGGTATTATTTAAATATTTTCATTTTACCAGGTGTTAAAATTTAATTTAAAAATTGAACTTTTTATGTCAATATGATATAATATGTAATAAATAAAATAGATAATTCATTAAATGTGGAGGAAGATATGAAAAAAATAATACACTATCTTATAGGAGTAATATTATTTTTAATTATTGTAATATTAAGTCGTGATTTAAACAAGATAGATGGACATAAATTGGAAATATGTGAAGATATGAATGGAAATACATATAATATTCCCATATTAAAAATCTTAAAAGGTAATAGTATCACATTAAAAACAACATTTGAAAATAATAATTATAAATATATAGTATTTCCTGAAGTCTCAGGTAATTATGCAGAAATCTATTTAAATAATAAGTTAATTTCTATTTTAGGGTACAATAAAAATTTTTTAGCTAACCTATATTTAAAGCCCTTTTTGATTAAATTAGATAATTTAAAAGAAAAAAATATATTAGAAGTTAAAATTTATGATTTATATAAAGGTGGGTTTAAAATTACGCCAACTTTACTTGATGATTCTGATATTTATAAATATTATTTATTACATTTCATTAATTATGGTATTATATCTTCTATCGGTGGAATTATATTGTTTTTAGTAATATTATTATTCAGTTATATCTATTATTTTAATATAAAAGAATCATCTAATTTTTTTTATTATTTACTTTCTTTGGTATTTTTATTTATAGCAACAAGAGATTTTCATTTCTTCCCTCTTGGAAATTCAAATACATTTTTACTTTTAAAAAAAATATTTTTTATATCATTCCTCTTATCTTTTATTTTTTTCTTTAATACTATTAATATAAACAAATCTAAAATAAAATATATAAATAATATAATTAAAATTATTTTAATTGTTCCAATAACTTTATATATATTATCTAAAGATTTTTCGCAATTGATGTTTTATTATAATAATCTTTCTTGGATCCCAGCTTTATTGCTAATATATATTATTTTCTTATATAGGAAAGATTATAAATATACTATATTATTTACATTTTTATCCCTTACTATAATTCATGATCTAATAATAGTTAATTATCCTATAAAAAATGAAAGATTTCTTTTTTCATATGGAATTTTTTCTTATGTTATATTTATTGGATTAATTCTTGTTGATGAAATAAGAAAAGCTAATATTAAAGCAAAAAAATTATATTCAGAAGTTTTTTTTTGATCCATTGACTAATGCGTATAATAGAAAATTTTTAAAAAATATTAATTTTTCTAAAGACGATGTTTTTATTTTTTGCGATATGAATGATTTAAAGTTAATAAATGACAAATTTGGCCATGATTTTGGAGATAAAACATTAATTTTTTTGGTTGAAACAATAAAAAAATTCATTAGAAAGGATGATTACATTTTAAGGTTAGGTGGAGATGAATTTTTGGTTATAATGAACCATTGTTCCGTAGATATAGCAAAAGAAAAATTTGATAAAATTCAAAGAGAATTAAGAAATTATAAGGTACCTTTATCAATCTCTTATGGGATTGTGCCATATGAAGGAAATACATTTAAAACATTAAAGTTAGCAGATAAATTAATGTATAAAATGAAATATCATTTAAAAAAACAAAATACCAAACAAAAAAGCAGCCGATAAGGCTGCTTTTCGG
>NZ_BAAHYY010000063.1:0-1544 GCF_054657315.1 Marinitoga arctica
TTTATTATTTTGATTTATGTGTTTTTAGTTATATGTTTTATATTAGTAGTTTTCTATTGAACATTTTTTCAGTATTTATTCTTTGCTTGTTTTTAAATTTTACCTCTGGTAAAATAGTTTTAGATAACATCCCCCTGAGACTTGTTCTCTAAAAAAAGATTTCTAAACTAGAGTATAGTTTTTCACTTGCCGGAAAATGTCGTTCCCTCGATTTATGTTTCGCGAGGTTGTGAGACTATACTCAACTGGAGGTGCTTTTATGTCTATTTTGGCTATTGATGTTTCTAAGAGCTCTCTTGATTTCTTTTCTGATTTTATTGGTTCTGGTTCTGTTGAAAATTCACCTCAGGGCATTTTTGATTTGTTAAATAAAGCTACTTCTGTTTCTAACTCTTTTATGCTTGTTCTTGAATCTACCGGTGTTTATTCTTTTGATGTTGCTTCATATTTTTACAAACATTCTATTCCTGTTTTCTGGGTTAAAACTGATAATATGAAGCTTTATCGTAAAATCCTTAATCGTCCTAAAACTGATAAGATTGATGCTAAACTTATTTTTGCTATTGCTTCTAAGTTTTCTGAATCTTTAGTTCCTTTTGTTTCTAACGATGATTTGATTAATGATCTCCGCCATTTAACCAGATTATATTTAAAATTCAATGATGATATTGCTCGTTTGAAATTAAGACTTTTTTCCTATGTCGCTCTTTATTTTCCCAATCTCGATTTTAAACTAAATAAAACCTATGAATCTTTACTAAAAGATTTTACTGTTAAAGAAATTGCTGATATGGATATTGAAAAACTTTTTGAATATATCGCTAATCTTTCCAGACACAGAGTTTCTGCTATGGATTTAGCTGAAAAACTCAAACAACTTGCTAAAAATGCCCTGAGGTTAAGACCTAAACCTTCTAATTCTCTGAGACTTTCTATTATTTCTACTATTGAATTGATACAGAACTATGAAAAACAATTGAATTTAATTAAATCTGAAATTTCTAAAATTCTTAAAAGAATTCCTAATACTTTAACTACTGTTAAAGGTATTGGTGAAGTTACTGCTGCTGGTATTATCGCTGAAATTGGTAATATTAATCGTTTTAATAATGCTTCTGCTTTAGCTTCTTATGCTGGTTTAACTTGGTCTGTTCATCAAAGCGGTAATTACATTGCAGAAAATACCAGATTAACTAAAAAAGGAAATAAATATCTTAGAACTTATTTGATTTTAGCTGCTAATTCTCTTAGATATCATAATCCTATTTTCAAAGAATATTACTGGAAAAAGTTTAATGAATCTAATTCTCATCATCATATGAGAGCTCTTGTATTAAGCGCTAGAAAACTTGTCAATCTTATTTTTTATTTACTTAAAAACAATGTGCCTTATATTCCTATGAAATAATTTTTTCTCATCTTTGTTTTATTATCTATTTTCTTTTATTTTTGAATTTCAATATTTTCAAACTATTAGCTTCTTTTATAGCTAATTATTTCCTTTTTCCTCTTTTTTACTGTTTTGACTCCCTACCGGAAATCTT
>NZ_BAAHYY010000064.1:0-1100 GCF_054657315.1 Marinitoga arctica
TGATTTTTTTATTTCCAGCTATTTAAATATTTCATTTGTTCAGGTGTTAATTCATCTATTTCTATTCCCATTGATTTTAATTTAATTTTTGCTATTTTTAAATCTACTTCATATGGAACAGGTTTAACATCTATTTCCATCTTACCTTTATTTTCTTTTAAATATTTTGCTCCTTCAAGTTGTAATGAAAAAGATAAATCCATAATTTCTACTGGATGCCCATCACCATTTACAAGATTTACAAGCCTTCCCATTCCTAATAAATATAACTTATTTCCATTTGGCATTGTATATTGAGTTACACCATTTCTTACTTCTTTCTTTTCTATATTTATTCTTTCCAAATCTTTAACTTTAACCTCTATATCAAAATGACCAGCATTTGCTAATACTACTCCATCTTTCATTTTTAAAAAATGTCTTTCAACTATTACATCTGTATCTCCCGTTACTGTAATAAAGAAATCTCCTATTTTTGCTGCTTCATCCATCGGCATAACTTCAAATCCATCCATAACAGCTTCTATTGCTTTTATAGGATCAACTTCTGTTACAATAACCTTTGCTCCCAATCCTTTTGCTCTCATGGCAACACCTTTTCCACACCATCCATATCCTGCTACAACAACATTCTTACCTGCTACTGTTAAATTAGTTGATCTTATTATACCATCCCAAGTTGATTGACCTGTACCATATCTATTATCAAATAAATACTTCATATATGAATCATTTACATCTATTACAGGAACCTTTAATTTCCCATCTTTTAACAGTGCTTTATATCTTTTTATTCCTGTGGTTGTTTCTTCATTTATACCCCATATATTTTCTAATAATTCTGGGTATTTTTCCACAATTCTTACTCCTAAATCTGCTCCATCATCTATTACTATATTTGGCTTTATAGATAAAACTTTGTCTATATTCTTCCAATACAATTCTTCATCTGTGCTTCTTTTTGCATAAACGTTTACACCATATGTTTTTAATGCTTCTGCTACATCATCCTGTGTGGATAATGGATTGCTACTTGTTATTGCTACGTTTGCCCCTAGTTCATGTAAAACTACTGCAGTATATGCTGTTTTTGCTTCAAG
>NZ_BAAHYY010000065.1:0-1029 GCF_054657315.1 Marinitoga arctica
AACTCCTCTCTGAAAGAGATAGAAACTGAAATCTATGATTTCAGCGATTTTTCTAATTTTTTCCATCTCGGAAAGCAACTCCTCTCTGAAAGAGATAGAAACTGAAGTTGACTCATTTTTTCCTCAGCCTCAAGTCTCCAACTCGGAAAGCAACTCCTCTCTGAAAGAGATAGAAACTAGAAAATGCCGTTTCGGCATTCCCACACTGCCCCCTCGGAAAGTAACTCCTCTCTGAAAGAGATAGAAACCTTTTTTCCCCATAGGGGGTTTCGGTTTGTAAATGGTAAAATAAAAATGTAGGAAAAGAGGAAAATAAAAATGAACAAAAATGAACAAAAGAGATAAAGAAATAATGGTATCCTTCTTTTTTGGAAAGGAGGATACCAAAGATGGAGAAATTAAAACAACAACTAGAAATAATAAGGATGATGGGAATGAAACCAAATTTTTCTGAATTAGGAAGAATATATGGATATGACAGAAGAACAATAAAAAAATATTGGGAAGGATATGAAGGAAAACCAAAGAGAAGAAATAAAAAAAGTAAGTTAGATGAATATTATGAAAGAATAAAATTAATGTTATCAACGAAAGGAATTACAATGAGAGCAGTATATGAAAAATTAAAAGATGATGGTTTAGATATAGGGACATATTCTAATTTTAGGAAATATGTTAAAAGAAAGGGGTTGATAGAAAAGGAGAATATAAAAGGACATCCAAGATTTGAAACATTACCTGGGATACAAGCACAAGTTGATTGGAAAGAAAACATAAAGTTGTATTCAAAAAATGGAGAAGGATATGAGATTAATGTATTTAATTACAAATTAGGATATTCTAGATATTGTTATTTTGAATATAGAGAAACAAAAACACAACAAGATGTATTTGAATGTTTAATAAATGCATTTAAAGAAACAGGAGGTGTTCCACAAGAGATATTATTTGATAATATGAGAACAGTTGTAGATATAACAGATAATGGAAGAAGGATAAATTATAAAATGAAAGCATTTGCTAAAGATG
>NZ_BAAHYY010000066.1:0-994 GCF_054657315.1 Marinitoga arctica
GGTGGAGTAATATCAATGACAAAAACATGGGCAAAAGAATTTGCGAGAAAAGGAGCCCAAGTAAGAGTAAATGCAATAGCACCAGGATTCATAAAAACACCAATGACAAAAGATCTACCAGAAAAAGTAATAGAACTAGTAAAAAGCAAAACAGTATTACAAAGGATGGGGGAACCAGAAGAAATAGCAAACACAGCATTATTTCTAGCAAGTGATGAAAGTAGTTTCATAACAGGACAAGTAATAAGCGTAGATGGAGGATTAGTATTATAAAAGAATATAATAAAAATTTAATATAAAAGGATAAAAGTAAAAAGTAAGGGGGAACAAAAATGGAAAAAGTATATATAATAGGAGCAAAAAGGACAGCAATAGGAAGCTTTGGCGGGACACTAAAAGACAAAAAAGCAGCAGAACTAGGAGCAGAAGCAATAAAAGGAGCAATAAAACAAGCAGGAATAACACCAGAACAAATAGATCAAACAATAGTAGGAAACGTATTAATGGCAGGACAAGGGATGGGACCAGCAAGACAAGCAGCAATATATGCAGGGATACCAGTAGAAAAACCGGCATACACAGTACACATGGTATGTGGAAGTGGAATGAAAGCAATAATGCTAGGAGCAAATGAAATAAAACTAGGGAATGCAGAAATAATAGCAACAGCAGGAATGGAAAGCATGTCAAACGCACCGATGTTACTACCAGCAAAAGCGAGATTCGGACTGAAATTTGGAAACATAGAAATGATAGATCACATGGTATATGACGGACTAACAGACGTATTCAATCAATATCACATGGGAATAACAGCAGAAAACATAGTAGAAAAATATGGACTAACAAGAGAAGAACAAGACGAATTTGCAGCAATCAGTCAGCAAAGAGCAGAAAAAGCGATAAAAGAAGGAAAATTCAAAGAAGAAATAATACCAATAGAAATAAAAACAAAAAAAGAAACAAAAATATTTGACACAGACGAATACCCAAG
>NZ_BAAHYY010000067.1:0-984 GCF_054657315.1 Marinitoga arctica
TGTCTTTTTCGACAGGGGGTTTTTATTTTTTATACAGAATATTTATTATAATATAATAATATTTTGATATACTATTCTTGTATTTATTTCATAAAGGAGGTTTTATTGTGAAATCACTTAAAACAAAACTTGCTTTAGTTTTTTCTTTAATTATAATATCAGCTGGTTTATTTGTTGGAGTATTTTTATATTTTTATGTTGGGCATTCTTTAGAAGAAATTATTTCTGAGTCTTCTTTTTCTATTTTAGAAGAGAAAACAAAACAAATTGAAAATTTTTTTGATGGTCTTATTCACCAAATTGCTTTGATTTCTAATACAAAGGTTTTTGAAAATATGGAATTTAAAGATTCAATTAAAGTTTTAAAAGAGGGTTTAAAAATTTTAGATGATTTTTCTATGCTATTCATTGCAGATAGAAATGGAGATGCTTATACAACTTCAAATGTAAAAACAAATATTAAGGATAGGGAATATTTTAAAGAAATAATGTCTGGGAAAGATATTGTTATAAGCGATGTTTTAATTTCAAAAGCAGATGCTTCATCTGTAATTGTTATTGCTCATTCTGTAAAAAATGAAAAAAATGAAACTGTTGGATTGATTGGTGCTACAATATCTATTAATAAATTTTTAGAATTTTTGTATAGTGACAAAACACAAGATATTTATAGCTATATTGTGGATTTAAAAGGAGTTATAATAGCCCATACAATAGATAATTTTGTAGGAAATAATATTTTTAATTTAAATTATATTGGATTAGACAAAATTGCCCAAAAGATGATAAATGGAGAAAAAGGTTATGGAAATATTATTATAGATGATGAAAAAAGAATAATATTTTATATGCCCGTAAAAAATTTAAATTGGTCAACAGCAATTTCAATTCCGGAAAAATTTTTATTAAAAAGATCGAGAAATATTATTGTTTTCTTTAATGGAATAATATTTTTGGCTACATTATTTTCTTTAATAATATCTA
>NZ_BAAHYY010000068.1:0-908 GCF_054657315.1 Marinitoga arctica
TGCTGCCATTTCTTCTGTTGATGCACTTTGTTCTTCTGCACTTGCTGTTAACCCTTCTATCCTCTGATTTATGCTTTCTACTCTTTCTAATATGTTTTGGAATTTCTTTTCTATTTCTTTTGCATTTTCATCTACTTCTTTTATTACGTCTGCTGTTTCGTCTGTAGCTTTGCTTGCTTCTTTCGCTCCTTCTTTTATTTCTGTTAATATCGTTGCTATTTCTTCTGTTGCTCTTTTACTTTCTTCTGCTAATTTCCTTATTTCATCTGCTACTACTGCAAAACCTTTTCCTGCTTCTCCTGCCCTCGCTGCTTCTATTGCTGCATTTAATGCTAATAAATTTGTTTGTTCGGTTATTGTTGTTATTGTATCTACTATTTCTCCTATGTTTGCCGCTTTTTCAGATAATACTTCTACTGTTTTTTCTGTTTCTTTTGATTTTTCTACTGCTTTTTCTATTATTTTTGTTATTTCTTTTATCGATTTTTCTCCATCTTCTGTTATTTCTGTTGTTTCATTTATTTCTTGCGATATTTCTACTGATGTTTCTGATACATTTTGTGCCGCTATTGACACTTCATTTACTCCTGATGTTAATTCTTCTGTTGTTGCTGCTGCGTTTTCTGCATTTTCTTCTATCCTTTTTGATTTCTCTAATGCTTCTTCATTTGAACTCATTGTTTTTTCAGATATTTCCGTTAATGTTTCTGATGATTCTTCTATCTTTTTCCCTGCTTCTAGTAACCATTTTATTGTTTCTGTTAGTTTTTTTGCCATGTTCTGTAATGATTTCGCTATTATCGCTGTTTCATCTCTTCCTTTTGCTTCAAATTTTACTGTGAAATCTCCTGTTGCAAATTTATCTACTTTTTGACTTAGTTCTATTAATGGTTTCGATATTTTTTTTG
>NZ_BAAHYY010000069.1:0-851 GCF_054657315.1 Marinitoga arctica
ATCAACAACATTAAAGTAAATTTTCGGTAAATTTTTCTTTTCTTAAATTTAATAAATTTACATAATTATTTTATCACTTGATATATTTTTATTGTTAATTTTTTATTTAATATATTGATGCAATTTTATATTCTCGCTATTATTTGATGTTGAATGGTTAATTGGTTTTATCTTATTTTATTAATTCCAGTAACTTTTCTTCATTTTCTTTCGTTGTTTTTTTGAGTATTTCCTCTGTTTTTTGTCTGCCACTATTTTTCCTTTTTTTAACGTTCTTGTAGTTGTTTTTACAAAAATTGTATTTGTGTTCATTAATAAATATCTCATTAAGTCTAATCCCCAACTAAATGGGAAAAGGTAAGAAAAGATTTTTAAAAAATTTGGTAAAACAGTTATTGAAAAAAACATCCCTCCTAACAATGGTGCTGCATGGTGTATAAGAAAAGCAGATAAAAAGAAAGCATTAGTTGCAGCTGAATTGCTTGAATATTATATTGGTTATTATTTTGAAGATTTAGTGTATATTTATAATTGGATTGATACTGTTTTTGAAATCAGAAGAATTAATAATGATGTGAAAGCTTTTGATACTGCTAATACTATTATTCAATTAAATAAAGATGGTAGAATAAAGATTAAAAAACTTTTTATAATTTTATTCCTGAAGTATCTGCTACAGATTATAAAATAGATAATGAATTAAAAAACTTTATTTTAAAATATAATGATTTAAAAATCAGAAAGGGAATTATAAAATCAAAAACAATAATGAATTTTATTAATTCTTATAATATAAAATACACATCCAGAAAACCTTATGCTATTAGAAATGAGTATTATAAGATATATCA
>NZ_BAAHYY010000070.1:0-815 GCF_054657315.1 Marinitoga arctica
TTATTATCATTCATTAATATATACAATATTAGCATCAATAGGATTAAATGTAACAGCAGAAGAATTAACAAACCTAGGGAGAAGTGATTTAGTACTAGAATATGAAGACAAAATATATTTATTTGAAATAAAATTAGACAAAAGTGCAGAGGAAGCAATAAATCAAATAAAAGAAATGAAGTATTATGAAAAGTATATGAATAATTCAAATGAGATATACCTAATAGGAATAAATATCAATTCAGAAAAAAGGAATATTGAGGATTATATAATAGAAAAGATTTGAATAGCACCAGTTTGGAGGTGAAGCGATGAGAAGATTCTGTACATCAGGACCAGTAGATAAAAAGACTTGCTATTACGTAGAAAGACCAGATATAATGAAAGAAGCGCTTGATCATATAGAAAACTGGAGATATTTTACAGTATCAGCCCCAAGACAAACAGGAAAAACAACATTGTTAAATGATATAGTTAAAAAAATAAGAAATAAATATTTAACAATATTTATTTCTTTTGAAAGTTATGGTGATAAAACAAAAACATCATTCTTAAAAACAATTGTAAGAGATTTCAAAATAAAGATAAAATCACTTTATTCTGAGAATATTGAAATAGAAGAGCCAGAAGAAATGGATGATATAAGAAGAATAATGATGAGATTAAATGAAAAAACAGGAAAAGAAATAGTATTAATGATAGATGAATTTGAAAAATTAGATGAGAAAATAATGAATGAATTTTTGCATGTAATACGAAGTATATATCATGATAGGGAAATATACAAACTTAGAAGTGTAATATTAATAAGCGTA
>NZ_BAAHYY010000071.1:0-771 GCF_054657315.1 Marinitoga arctica
ATCTATATTATAATACACAAAAAAGAAATATATAAGAAATATTATTTTAATATTATTATATTTTCTAAAAACGTTTTAAATAAAGCTTTTGATATAGAAAATCGCGCGGAAGATATTAATAAAATATTACAACGTCTAAAATCAGCTTGACAAGGTAAAAAGAGGAGAGTATAATTATAATGAAAATCATTCCGGACCTATGTTAAAAAAGGCGAAATCGCGCAAATCAGCATGAATAAAGGAAAGTTAAAAAACAGGTTCGACTGTACTATTCAAGCGACTTACAGAAATTTTAAACTAAAAAATCACAAAAAAATCGAAAATAAAAAATAGGTCCGGAAAAACGGACTCTAAAAAGTGCAGTAAAAGCATGTTCTGGAAGGCAAGTCTCGGAAAGTAACTCCTCTCTGAAAGAGATAGAAACAAATGATTTTCTTCATAAACTAACATACGATATCAGTGACTCGGAAAGTAACTCCTCTCTGAAAGAGATAGAAACTTTTCAAAACTTGGATGGATAAAACTGTACCTTTCGTACCTCGGAAAGTAACTCCTCTCTGAAAGAGATAGAAACCTTTTTCAAAACTTGGATGGATAAAACTGTACCTTTCGCTCGGAAAGTAACTCCTCTCTGAAAGAGATAGAAACATAAACCCCTTTAATGATTGATCGTTAGAGATTAATGTCTCGGAAAGTAACTCCTCTCTGAAAGAGATAGAAACACTGTTGGAGGAGTAATATCTCCTCCATTTTCTTTGGAGCTCGGAAAGT
>NZ_BAAHYY010000072.1:0-764 GCF_054657315.1 Marinitoga arctica
AAAACAACATAAGTTTGAGTGGTCTCTCTATTTTTATAATAATGTTTTTTATCTAAAAACATTATTTTCTAAATCTATTTATCTTCTATTATTTCTTTTTTTACTTTTATATATTCAACACCACCCTCTTCAATTTGAACATTTCCATCATTACTTTTCTGCCATTCTTCAAATTTTTTCATTGCAAGATCATATGTTTTTTTACTTACTTCTGGTAATTTCCCACCTAAAATATTTTTAACACTTTCAAATCCTTCTTTAACAGCATTTCTTAATAATTCAATTTTTAATTTATCTCCACCTGATATTGATTTTGCAAATTCAATTATTCTATCAGAAGTAGCTTCTGGACTCCAATAACCATTTAATATCTCTTCATTCATATCACTTTTTTCTTTTTCAGAAATACCTAATTGCTTTTTCACTTTATCTTCTACCCATGATTTGAATTCATCAAACAACTTTTGCGAATCATTTTGTAATTCTTTCCATCTGTTAGGATTAATTTCGATTTTTTTATTAACTAAACTAGAATATGTTGCTTTCATATATTCTATTTCTGTTTTTACATATACATCACCTTTAATTTTTTTATCAACATTTTTTTCAGAATTTTCTCTAGACTCAATTCTTTTTATTTCTGAATACTTAAAATATTCAAACCCTTTATTATCGATTCTCATATTATCACCTCCATAATAAGAATCGACCATTTTTTTTCATATGATTAAAAAAAGCCCCAAAAAGGGCCTTAAAACTAATTA
>NZ_BAAHYY010000073.1:0-675 GCF_054657315.1 Marinitoga arctica
GAAAAGATAAATTTATATTGTTTGATTTAATTTAAGGATTTTAATATCATCTTCAAGGTAATATCAAAAATATTGTTAGTTAAATCTTCAATCTTTTTTATATCAAGATTATCAAGGTTATTTAAGTAAGGTATGATTTTATTTCCAAATTTTTTGAATAAAAGATTTCTTGCTATATTAATTACCATATATTTTTCTCCTTCAAAATTTCACCTTTCAATTCCCTTTTCAAAACTTTCTTTTAATGATTCATCAATGGCTTTCACAAAATGATTTTATTGAATTAAATCAAAGATTTTGTTTGATGTTGTATCTACAATAGTTACATTATCTTTTTCATATCCTATTGGAATGAAAAAAGGAGAGAGATAGTTGAGGAATTGTTTGGAAATGAAGTTACTGAAATGTGATATAATTCAATTGTGGAGGTGAAATGATGAAAAAATTACCAATAGGAGTACAGGACTATAAAAAAATAATAACAGGAGATTATATATATATAGATAAAACTAAATACATTTACGATTTAGTATCATCTGGAGTTCCGATATTTCTCTCCCGTCCGATAAGATTTGGAAAGAGTTTAACAGTATCGACGTTTTATTATTTATTCAAAGGAGAAAAAGAATTATTTAAAGATACATACATATATGACAAATGGGAATTCAAAGAGTA
>NZ_BAAHYY010000074.1:0-655 GCF_054657315.1 Marinitoga arctica
ATATTTAATATTTTTATCTATTATTTATTTTATTTGCTTTTATAGTTTGCCTCTGGTAAAATAGTTTTAGGTGATACCCCCTTGAGATTTATTCTCTTAAATAAGATTTTTAAACTAGTATACAGTTTATTACTTGCCGGAAAATGTCGTTTTCTCCTCGATTTATGTGCTGCGAGGATGTGAGACTGTATACAACTGGAGGTGTTTTTATGTCTATTCTAGCTATTGATGTTTCTAAGGACTCTCTTGACTATTTTTCTGATTTCTTTGGTTCGGGTTCTGTAAAAAATTCACCCCAAGCCATTTTTGATTTGTTTTCTAATGCTTATTCTGTTTCTAATGACTTTTTCCTTGTTCTTGAATCTACTGGTGTTTATTCTTTTGATGTTGCTTCTTTTTTTTTATGATCATTCTATTAAGGTTTTTTGGGTTAAGACTGATAATATGAAACTTTATCGTAAAATCCTTAACCGTCCTAAAACTGATAAAATCGATGCTAAGCTTATTTTCGATATTGCTCTTAATTTTCCAGATTCTCTTGTCCCTTTTGTTTCTAATTCTCATTTGATTAATGAACTCCGTAATCTTACTAGACTTCATCTTAAGTTTAATGAAGATATCTCTCGCTTAAAATTAAGATTGTACTCTTATGTTG
>NZ_BAAHYY010000075.1:0-599 GCF_054657315.1 Marinitoga arctica
ATAATAGGAATAAATATCAATTCAGAAAAAAGGAATATTGAGGATTATATAATAGAAAAGGTTTGAACAGTGCCAAATTTGGAGGTGAAGTAATGAGAAGATTCTGTACATCAGGACCAGTAGATAAAAAGACTTGTTATTATGTAGAAAGACCAGATGTAATGAAAGAGGCACTTGATCATATAGAAAATTGGAGATATTTTACAGTATCAGCCCCAAGACAAACAGGAAAAACAACATTGTTAAATGATATAGTTGAAAAAACAAAAGAAAAATATTTACCAATATTTATTTCTTTTGAAAGTTATGGGAATATTAATGAGGAGGATTTTCTTGAAATTTTTATTGAAGATATTGAAATGTCCTTACTGAAAATATATGGTGATACAAATATAAAAATAAAGGTTCCAAAAAATATTAATAATTTGAGAAAAATGATAAGAGAATTTTTTCAAGAAACCCAAAAAGAAATAGTATTAATGATAGATGAATTTGAAAGATTAGATGAGAAAATAATGAATGAATTTTTGCATGTAATACGAAGTATATATCATGATAGGGAAATATACAAACTTAGAAGTGTAATATTAATAAGCGTG
>NZ_BAAHYY010000076.1:0-560 GCF_054657315.1 Marinitoga arctica
TTTATATTTTCCTAATCTAAACTTTAAACTTAATAAAACCTATTCATCTTTACTTAAGGATTTTACGGTTAAAGAAATTGCTGATATGGATATTGATCTTTTGAAAGAATCCCGAACACTCTTGTTACTGTTAAAGGTATTGGAGAGATTACTGCTGCTGGTATTATTGCTGAGATTGGAGATATCAATCGTTTTAAAAATGCTCCAGCTTTAGCCTCTTATGCTGGTTTAACTTGGTCTGTTCATCAAAGCGGTAAGTTTAATTCTCAAGATAATAGATTAACAAAAAAAGGTAATAAATATCTTAGAACTTATCTCGTTTTAGCTGCTAATTCCCTTAAACGTCATAATCCTGTTTTCAAAGATTTTTATTGGAAAAAATATTATGAATCTAATAAACATCATCATATGAGAGCCCTTGTTTTAAGTGCCAGAAAATTTGTTAATCTTGTTTTTTATTTACTTAAAAATAATGTCCCTTATGTTGTTATGAAATGATATTTATTTGATTCTATTTTTTTCTTATTTCTTATTTTTCTTAAATATTCATATTCTATTGT
>NZ_BAAHYY010000077.1:0-559 GCF_054657315.1 Marinitoga arctica
TGAGAATGATGCAATAATCTATCTAATATAGCTTGAGCTAAAACTGGAGAGCCAAATATTTCACCCCAACTGGAAAATGGCATATTTGTTGTTATTATTGTACTGTGTTTTTCATATCTTTTTGATATTAATTGAAAAAACAAGTTTGAAGCATCAGTATCTATTGGTAAATATCCTATTTCATCTATTATTAATACTTTGTATTTCGAAAAATGTTTTAATCTTGTTTCTAACCTATTTTCTTTAAGTGCTTTTTTCAGTTGAGACATTAAGTCTTGGAAATGAATAAAATATGTTGAATATCTATGTTTAGCACATTCTATACCAATGGAGACAGCAAGGTGTGTCTTACCAACTCCTGGAGTTCCTACAAATAGAATATTTTCATTGTTTTCTACGAATCTTAAGCTTTTTAAATCCAATATTTCTTGCTTGTTTATTCCAGGTTGAAAATCAAAATCAAAATCTTCTATTTCTTTTAAGAATGGGAAGTTAGCCACTTTTACACATGCATTCATTGCTCTTTTTTCTTTTGCTTTTAATTCTAATTCACTTAGTT
>NZ_BAAHYY010000078.1:0-466 GCF_054657315.1 Marinitoga arctica
ATTTTAAATTTTTCTAATCCTTTTACTAACACCTTAGCTTTTTCTTTTAATTCTGAGGTATATTGCTCTATCTGTTTTATACTACTACTTTGCTCATTTATTGCTTCTGCTATTTCTGAAATTTGGTCTGTTATATCTGCCACTTCTAATGTCATTTTTTCCATTCCTGCTGATATCTCTTCTGTTGATGCACTTTGTTCCTCTGAACTTGAACTTAAATCTTCTATGTCTATTGTTATTTTGTTTACTTTTTCCAATATCTTTTTAAATTTCTCCGATATCTTTTCTGATTCTTTTTCCACTTCTTTTATTACTTTTCCTGTTTCTTTCGTTGCATTACTTGCTTCGTTTGCTCCTTCTTGTATTTTTCCTAATATTTTCGCTATCTCTTCTGTTGCTTTTTTAGATTCTTCTGCTAATTTCCTTATTTCATCTGCTACTACTGCAAATCCCTTTCCTGCTTCCC
>NZ_BAAHYY010000079.1:0-416 GCF_054657315.1 Marinitoga arctica
GATATATTTTTTAAAGAACCGGAATATACTTTTGGTAGAAAAAGAAAATATACAAATAAAAATATTTTTAAGATATTAATATTATTAAAGATTGCTGGTGAATCATATAGAAGTTCAAAATCTTTTTTTGAAAATCATCCAGAATTTTTGTCTTTAATAGGGATAAATGAAATACCTTCTTTTCAAACTATATCATATAGAGCAAATAGATTAGATTTTAGAAAAATAAATAATGATTTAATTAATTGGATATATAGTAATTTTCAATTATCAAAAACACATGCAACTATTGATGCTAATGTTATTAAGCCATGTAAAGATTCCAGATTAGGTATTGCTAAAGCTACTTTCAATAAAGAAGAATTTGGTTTTACCTATACTACAAAAGCTAAAGAATTCGGTAAAAAGTTTTATTT
>NZ_BAAHYY010000080.1:0-403 GCF_054657315.1 Marinitoga arctica
TTTTATTTTCATACATCCTATCATAAAACCAAGGAACCCATGCCAGATTTGTTGCTCCAAGTATTATTAGCGGTATCATTCCTAATGTATAAGCATAACTGTATAAACCAACTTTTTCTGCTCCTATTATTTTTTGTATTGCAAGTCTATCAAATTGAGTTAAAACTATTCCAGATAAATTATGTAATATTAAAGGTACTCCTATTAATAATGAATATTTCCATGCCTTTGGCCATAGTAATTTTTTTCCTTTGATTACTATAATCAGAAATAATATAGAAGATAAAATTAATTTTGATAATAAATCACCATATATTCTTCCTATATATTTATTATTTTCTATAATTAATAATAACCATATCGATAATACAACATTTAATAATGCATTTATCAAACTCAATAA
>NZ_BAAHYY010000081.1:0-384 GCF_054657315.1 Marinitoga arctica
ATGCTAAAAATGATTTTGTTCTTGATTTTACTGTTGCAAAAGCTTCTATTCATGAATCAAATTTTTTTGATGTGTTATTTGAATCAATAAAATCTTTTTCTAAAATTTTATTAGATGCAGCTTATGATTCTTATGATATTTTTTCAAAGATTATGTCTTCTAATTCTATACCAGTTATTGATTTAAATAAAAGAAATACTAAATATTATGAATCTTATAATAGATATGTTATGAAATCTTTTAGAATTGCTTTTAAGAATGATTATAAATTACGTTGGGAAATTGAAAGAGTTAATGGTATTATGGATATGTCTTTTGGTACTGAATATGTTTGGTATGTTAGAAATAGAAATTATTTAACTTTTGCTGGTATTACTGTTCTTT
>NZ_BAAHYY010000082.1:0-375 GCF_054657315.1 Marinitoga arctica
GAATTCACCATTTCTATCTCTTGGAACAGTTAATTCCATTTCTCCATTTTAAATAATTATCCAATTTACTTTTCTTCTTTCTTTTTTGTGGTTTCCCTTCATATCCTTCCTAATATTTTTTATTGTTCTTCTGTCATATCCATATATTCTTCCTAATTCAGAAAAATTTGGTTTCATTCCCTTCATCCTTATTATTTCTAGTTGTTGTTTTAATTTCTCCATCTTTGGTATCCTCCCTTCCAAAAAAGAAGGATACCATTATTCCTTTATCTATTTTCGTATTCGTATTCACCCTCTAGAAGATTTGGACATAAAATAAGAAAGTGGTATCATAAAATTGAAAAAAAGAAAGGGGTGTTTTTTAATGAGAAAACG
>NZ_BAAHYY010000083.1:0-369 GCF_054657315.1 Marinitoga arctica
TCAAAGAGATATATTCTGTCATCAAAATCTATTACAAGGTCACTTCGTCCTAAGTTTGTTAATTCTTCTGCTTTTATGTCTATTCCTGCTGATGCTATTATTGTAAATATTAATGAGTGATAATACTTTTCTTCTTTTTTGTGTAAATTATACGGTATTGCACTTATTATTTTCTTTATTTTTTCTATTAATCCCTCTATGTCATTTTCTGCTATTTTTATGTATATTTCATTTACTATTTCTAATTCATCTTCTGTTAATCCATAGTTCGCTTCTAATATTAGTTTTGAGAATGAGTTCTTTACTTCAAGATTTGGATAGTCAAGTATATATTTTTTCACTAATCCATATCTTTTTATTCCTTTAAAT
>NZ_BAAHYY010000084.1:0-356 GCF_054657315.1 Marinitoga arctica
TGTATAATGCATCTATTACACTTTTTTCTCCTGTATTTATTAAATTTAAATATTTATCTAGATTGGTTTTTATATTTAGCAAATTTAATTCTGTAAGATTATTTTGTAGTTTTATATAATTATTCATATTCTCCTCCTACAAAAAATTGTCTAATTTTTTTAGGTTATTAGAACACATTTCATTTAATTCTTTTGTATCTTTTATATGTTTTGACATTAATGTTGTATAATGTTCTAATTTATAATTTATTTTTTTACCTGTTATTTTATGTACTGTTATCAATTCTGTGTTATAATATATATACAGATAATTTTCATTGATTTTTATCTGCACAGTTTTACCTATGTATTTAGGC
>NZ_BAAHYY010000085.1:0-356 GCF_054657315.1 Marinitoga arctica
ACCTGAATATATAGGTAAAACTATGCGGATAAAAACCAATGAAAATTATCTGTATATATATTATAACACAGAATTGATAACAGTACATAAAATAACAGATAAAAAAATAAATTATATATCAGACCATTATACAACATTAATGTCAAAGCATATAAAAGATTCAAAAGAACTAAATGAAATGTGTTCTAATAACCTGAAAAAATTAGATAATTTTTTGTAGGAGGAGAACATGAATAATTATATAAAACTACAAAATAATCTTACAGAATTAAATTTGCTAAATATAAAAACCAATCTAGATAAATATTTAAATTTAATAAATACAGGAGAAAAAAGTGTAATAGATGCATTATACG
>NZ_BAAHYY010000086.1:0-343 GCF_054657315.1 Marinitoga arctica
TTTGGAACAACAAAAGAAACATTAGCAAAACTAAGGCCAGCATTCAAAAAAGATGGAACAGTAACAGCAGGGAACTCATCAGGAATAAACGATGGAGCAAGTGCAATAATAATAGCTTCAGAAACAGCAGTAAAAAAATATGGACTAAAACCACTAGCAGAAATAATAGCTTACGAACAAGGAGGAGTAGAACCAAGCATAATGGGAATGGGGCCAGTAGCAGCGATAACAAACATAATAGAAAAAAAGGGAATAAAACTAGAAGAAATGGAACTATTAGAACTAAACGAAGCATTTGCAGCACAATCATTAGGAGTAATAAAAGAGCTCAGTGAAAAATATG
>NZ_BAAHYY010000088.1:0-339 GCF_054657315.1 Marinitoga arctica
TATTTAATGGCAAAATTACGGACCTTTCCTTTAGGATAAGGAGTAATAGGCCATTTGATGTCATATCGAACACAATTTCTTAAACTTACATCAAAGATTTTCATTTCTTCATCACTGAGTTCAAAATGATGTATAATAAACTCTTTAAAATTTTTTATATTCTTAAACAATTTTGTGATGATTTTTTTTCTTGCTATGAAAAATGGAGAAATATCATATTCTCTTTCTTCGAAATTTTCAGAATTTGTCAATCTTTTTTCATCTTTTTTCACATCAAAATCTGATAACATTATATTAAAAAAATGCATCTTCTCATAATCCATTGAAAAAAAATTAATA
>NZ_BAAHYY010000089.1:0-335 GCF_054657315.1 Marinitoga arctica
CGAAGGAGTATATCAATACAATCTTGATCAATTCTTAAGCGCATACATAGAATTATTAGGAGGAAAAGTATATCCAGAAACACAAGTAGGTGGAGGAAGGATAGATTTAATGGTAATGCATAACAACAAAGAATATTTAATAGAAATAAAAGCTAATATAATAAAATACGAATATGAAATAGCAAAAAATCAATTAAAAGAATACATAAAAAGAAAAGGACTAAAAGAGGGATGGTTAATAATATACTCAGATACAATAAAAGATTTTGAATATATAAAAGAAGAAGAAAATGGAATCAAATTACATATATGGTTTATAAAAACAAATTTTGAAA
>NZ_BAAHYY010000090.1:0-333 GCF_054657315.1 Marinitoga arctica
AGAAAAATGGACTAGTAGAATTAGAGACTGGGAACAAATATTAAATGAACTTAGAATATTTTTTGGAGATGATAGAGTTCCTATATTTTAAAAAAAATATTTAGAAAAACTAGATAAAATTATATTTGAATATCTTTTTTAAACTCATCTTGAAAAGTGAATATTAATTAAACCACTGCACAGAAATGTGCAAAAGAGGATAAAAGCAAAAATTAAGCTTATTTGAATTTCATTTTTAAGAGCATTTTCAAAATTAATTCTAAGAAAATAAAAAAATATAATTGCAAAAAAATTATAACTCTATTATTCAAATTTCACAAAGTACATAAAAAT
>NZ_BAAHYY010000091.1:0-324 GCF_054657315.1 Marinitoga arctica
TTATTTCTTCTACTGATGATGCTGTTGTTATTGTACTTCTCTTTATATTTCCTGCACTTTCGTCTATTTGTATCATCTGTTCTGTCTGTTTTTCTAAATTTATATCTATTTCTTTTGACATTTCTTCTAATTCTTCTGATGACTCTTTTACTTCCTTTAAATACTTCGTTATATTTTTTGCCATTATATTTAATGATTCTGATATCCTTGCTATTTCATCTCTTCCTTTTACTTCAAACTTTTGGGTTAGGTCACCTTCTCCAAATTTCTTTACTTTTTTTGATAACTCTACTAATGGTTTCCCTATTGAATTTCCTATTAAAA
>NZ_BAAHYY010000092.1:0-314 GCF_054657315.1 Marinitoga arctica
GTGAATTCGAACCACAAATTGTTAAGAAGAGACAAAGACATATTTCAGCTATTGAAGATTTGGTATTGTCTTTGTATTCAAAAGTTTTAAGTGTTAGAGATATTAGAGATCATATAAAAGAAATATATGATGTTGATGTTTCTGCTGAAAAAATTAGTATAATTACTAATACTGTAGTTCCTTTAATTAATGATTGGAAAAATAGACCTTTGGAAGAAGTATATGCTATTGTATATTTAGACGCTTCATTTTATTCTGTAAAGGAAGAGGGTATTGTAAAGAAAAAAGCAATATATAACGTTATTGATATTAAT
>NZ_BAAHYY010000093.1:0-313 GCF_054657315.1 Marinitoga arctica
AGGTTTTTCATATTCATCTACTAGTATTACTACTTTTCCTTTTTTGGATAATTCTATTATTAAATCATCAAATGCATATTTATAGTGATCGTTTTTTATTTCTATACCATATTTTTTCCCTTCATCTTTTATTATTTTTAATAATCCTTCTTTTAATTCCTTTTCATTTTCACTTACTACATCAAGTAAATTTATCCTAATTATGGGATATTCTTTAAATTCCCATTTGTCATATATGTATGTATCTTTAAATAATTCCTTTTCCCCTTTGAATAAATAATAAAACGTCGATATTGTTAAGCTTTTTCCAAAC
>NZ_BAAHYY010000094.1:0-309 GCF_054657315.1 Marinitoga arctica
TCAACAACATTAATGTAAATTTGTTGTGAATTTTTCTTTTCTTAAATTTAATAAATTTACATAATTATTTTATCATCTGATATATTTTTATGGTTAATTTTTTGTTTAATGTATTGATGCAATTTTATATTCTCGCTATTATTTGATGTTAATGATTAATTGACTTTATGTTATTTTATTAATTCCAATAACCTTTCTTCAAGGGAATTATAAAATCAAAAACAATAATGAATTTTATTAATTCTTATAATATAAAATACACATCCAGAAAACCTTATGCTATTAGAAATGAGTATTATAAGATATATC
>NZ_BAAHYY010000095.1:0-308 GCF_054657315.1 Marinitoga arctica
ATGTGTGTTGTACATCAATTAAGAAATACTTTTAAATACGTTGCGCATAAGTACAGAAAAGCTATTGCTAAAGATTTAAAACCAATATATCAAGCTCCAAGTCTTGAAGCAGCCGAGATTGCACTTGCGGAATTTGAAAAAAAATGGGGCGAAACACACCCCTTAGTAGTACAAATATGGAAAAATAACTGGGATAAACTATCATCTTACTTTAAATATTCAGAACCTATTAGAAAGCTTATATATACAACAAATCCAATAGAAAACGTACATCGTCAGTTTAGAAAAATAACAAAAAATAAAAGTGT
>NZ_BAAHYY010000096.1:0-294 GCF_054657315.1 Marinitoga arctica
ATATTATAACGATTAAGCAAATAACGCAAAGATACACCAAAATTACGAAAATATATAATAAGTAAAAAATCACCAATAAAAGTTATTTTTTCCACGGATGTTTTTTTTTCAAAAGTTTGATTTCATCCTCTTGAATTTTGATAAGAAGTTCTTTTTCAAGAAGAAGACAATCATAACGATTTTTCATAATATTCAATCTTTTTCTTCAAAGCAGCAGAATTATTTGTATTATCCGAATTAGACTTGATAATACCAGCAGACTCATATATAACAGGAGGAACCTTAGAAATATCA
>NZ_BAAHYY010000097.1:0-292 GCF_054657315.1 Marinitoga arctica
TGCTCTCGCTGCTTCTATCGCTGCATTTAACGCTAGTAAATTCGTTTGTTCTGTTATGTTATTTATTGTTTCTACTATTTCTTGTATGTTTCCTGCATTCGATACTAATTCATCTACTTTTTTTACTGTTATATTCGATTTTTCTACTGCTTGGTTTATTATTTCTGCTATTTTTATTATTGATATATCCCCATCTTTCGCTGCTTCTGATACTTCCATTGCTTCTTTTGCTAATTCTTGTGTGTTTTTGGATATGTTTTGTGCTGCTGCTGTTATTTCTTCTATTCCTGTG
>NZ_BAAHYY010000098.1:0-278 GCF_054657315.1 Marinitoga arctica
CGATGTATTGTTTGAGCGACGGCTGAGAATGAATGATTTTAATGATTAGCAATCAAGCTGTCTGAATGAATTTGACTTTTTAGAGAATATGGTCTTTAAAATAAATAATAAATTGAAATTATAAATTATCGTAAGGAGGGGGAAATATGGATTTAGTAGAATCAGGAAAAAAGAAAATAGAATGGGTAAAACAACACATGAAGGTATTAAATACATTGAAAGAAATGTATTTAGAAGAACAACCCTTTAAAGGAATAAATATCTCCATGAGCATACAC
>NZ_BAAHYY010000099.1:0-264 GCF_054657315.1 Marinitoga arctica
GATGATAGAGTGCCTATATTTTAAAAAAATATTTAGAAAAACTAGATAAAACGTATTCCAAGTATTGTTTTTAAATATCTTTTGAAAAGTGAATATTAATTAAACCACTGCACAGAAATGTGCATAAATGGATGGAAGCAAAATTAAACTTATTTGAATTTCATTTTCAAGTGTATTTTCAAAATTAATTCTAAGAAAATGAAAAAATATAATTGCAAAAAAATTATAACTCTATTATTCAAATTTCACAAAGTACATAAAAAT
>NZ_BAAHYY010000100.1:0-257 GCF_054657315.1 Marinitoga arctica
ATAAAAGAATTCAAAGAAAAAGTAATGGAAGAAGAAGGAAAAATAGATGTGTTAGTAAATAATGCAGGAATAACAAGAGATGCATTAATACAAAAAATGACAGAAGAAGATTGGGATTTAGTAATAGATATAAATTTAAAAGGAGTATTTAACATGACACAACAAATTGGACCAGAAATGATGAAAACAGGAAAAGGATCAATAATAAATATATCTTCAGTAGTAGCATTATATGGAAACATAGGACAAACAAATTA
>NZ_BAAHYY010000101.1:0-255 GCF_054657315.1 Marinitoga arctica
ATTTAAATTATTAAGTGCAGAAAATACTCCTGTTTTTGTGAATTTTGTTATTCCTGTTAAAAATACAAATTTTATGTATGCATCCTTTGTTTTTACTTTTTTATAGAATTCTCTTAAAAATGCTCTAAATTCTTCCGCTTTTTCTTTATTGTTTATATGTTCAAGTATTGGCGATTCGTATTCGTCTATGAGTATTACTACTTTTTCTTTATATTTTGCATACAATTCTTCTATTAAATTTCCAAATTTTGTTGG
>NZ_BAAHYY010000102.1:0-255 GCF_054657315.1 Marinitoga arctica
GATGCCCCCATCGTCTAGCGGCCTAGGACATTGGCCTTTCACGCCAAAGGCACGGGTTCAAATCCCGTTGGGGGCGCCAGGAAAGAACGAGTGGGTGCTTAGCTCAGCTGGGAGAGCGTCTGCCTTACAAGCAGAAGGTCGTAGGTTCGATCCCTGCAGCACCCACCATTTTTTAAAGGCCAGGTAGCTCAGTCGGTAGAGCACTGGACTGAAAATCCAGGTGTCGACAGTTCGATTCTGTCCCTGGCCACCACA
>NZ_BAAHYY010000103.1:0-254 GCF_054657315.1 Marinitoga arctica
GGATTAACCAATGGACTAGCATATGACTTAGTAATGAAAAAAGCAAAAGGAGAAAAAATAATAACAGAAAAACATTTTGAAAAAACATTATATGACTATATAAGAAAATACATAGATAAAAATATGGAAAATATAATATCAAAAGCGAAAAAAGAAAAAGAAATAATGATGAAAATATTATTTGAACCAGAAAGTGTTGAATTTGATATAAGTGATGAAAGAATAAAATTCCTATATTTAAACGGAGTAATAGA
>NZ_BAAHYY010000104.1:0-251 GCF_054657315.1 Marinitoga arctica
TCTATTACTCCTTTTATATCATTTTTACTTATCTTTTCATATATTGTATTTTCACTTATTTCTATTTCATTATTATTTAATCCATAATTTGCTTCTAATATTAATTTTGAAAATGAGTTTTTTACTTCCATGTTTGGGTAGTCTAATATATATTTTTCCCTTAATCCATATTTCTTTTTACCCTTAAAGGTTAAATAGCCTGCTTGTGCAAAGAAGATATTTGCATTTGCATCTTCTATTTCCCTTGTTGA
>NZ_BAAHYY010000105.1:0-233 GCF_054657315.1 Marinitoga arctica
AATAAAGCAATAACTGGGTAGAATGAACAACATACTACAAACCTTTTTTTTGACAGACGATAATATAATTTGTGTATATATACAATAAGATGTATATAAGAAAAAGCACCTGAAATAGATATTTTGAAGTAGCATAAAAAATAATTAAAAAGGGTCTGTCCAAAATTCTGTGTAAAATGATAATAGTTAATTAATAGAGATTATTATGAAATATTAGTAAATATAGAGTTTTT
>NZ_BAAHYY010000106.1:0-230 GCF_054657315.1 Marinitoga arctica
CGAATATTTACTGTTTAATGATATATCGTTTAAGTTATTAAGTGCAGAAAATACTCCTGTTTTTGTGAATTTTGTGATTCCTGTTAAAAATACAAATTTTATATATGCATCTTTTGTTTTTACTTTTTTATAGAATTCTCTTAAAAATGCTCTAAATTCTTCTGCTTTTTCTTTATTGTTTATATGTTCTAATATTGGCGATTCATATTCGTCTATGAGTATTACTGTTT
>NZ_BAAHYY010000107.1:0-228 GCF_054657315.1 Marinitoga arctica
TAATAATTCCTTCCTTTAAACATTATAGCCCCTCTGCTTTTTATGTATTCTGTATATCTTTTTAATAATTCGTTTAATCTTAAATTTTTATTTTCATCTATGTATTTATTTAAATCTTCTTCGAATTTTAGCATTTTATTTCTTTCTCCATTGATTTGTGGTTTGAAATGATTGTATAACTTTTTATAATATAACGGTACTTTTACACAACATTTTCCGTCACAATCA
>NZ_BAAHYY010000108.1:0-227 GCF_054657315.1 Marinitoga arctica
GTTAAATATCCTGCTTGTGTAAAGAATATATTTGCATTTGCATCTTCTATTTCTCTTGTTGAGAAATCCATTGCACTTACTGTGTTTTTTACTAAGTCTTCATATTCTATCTTTTTCCCTTTTATGTAATTATATAAGAATGATGGAGATCCGCTTTCAAACCAGTAATTTTGAAATTCTTTCTTTTGAAAGAATTTTAATATTGAAAATGGATTATATACATAATG
>NZ_BAAHYY010000109.1:0-217 GCF_054657315.1 Marinitoga arctica
GTTTAAGTTATTAAGTGCAGAAAATACTCCTGTTTTTGTGAATTTTGTGATTCCTGTTAAAAATACAAATTTTATATACGCATCTTTTGTTTTTACTTTTTTATAGAATTCTCTTAAAAATGCTCTAAATTCTTCTGCTTTTTCTTTATTGTTTATATGCTCCAGTATTGGTGATTCATATTCGTCTATGAGTATTACTACTTTTTCTTTGTATTTT
>NZ_BAAHYY010000110.1:0-216 GCF_054657315.1 Marinitoga arctica
CTTCTTGGGCGTGAGAGAAAGTAAAATTTACCACTGTTTATTAATTCATAGATGTATTTTGTTTTATCTACGTATATATAATCTTCTGTTATTATTTCTTTATAATCCTGTACTCCTATTGGTAATTTTTTCATCATTTCACCTCCAAAACTTCTATACTTAATTATATCATAATTTATATTATATAAAATTCAAAGTATATTTATATTGGAGGAT
>NZ_BAAHYY010000111.1:0-211 GCF_054657315.1 Marinitoga arctica
TCTTATTACATGCAATTCTTATATACAATTTATGTCAATTTTGCTTTTTTTTACAAAAAAACAGGAGCAATTTCATTAGGGACATTATTAGCAGGAACAATAAATATAATATTAAATGTTTTATTAATACCAAAATTTGGATATGAAATAGCAGCAATAACAACACTTATCTCATATTTTTTCTTATTATTTTTTCATGCATTAAATGTAA
>NZ_BAAHYY010000112.1:0-211 GCF_054657315.1 Marinitoga arctica
TTTTTAATCATGCATGAGTGAAATTCAAACTATTTTTGATCAGGCATTATGTGATTTATTTAATAATATTAGAAATAATATTGAGAAAATTTTAACTTAGCAATTCATGATAAAATTCAATAAATGTATAATTTTTATATTAAGTTACATTCAATTAAAAGATATTATTTTCACTTATTCAATTTACAATAATTTTATCAAAAAAAAAAAA
>NZ_BAAHYY010000113.1:0-208 GCF_054657315.1 Marinitoga arctica
AGAAATAAAAATGTATTATAATGGATTTTCATTTGATGGAGAACACTTTGTATATAATCCATTTTCAGTATTACAATTCTTTCAAAAAAAGGAATTTGAAAATTATTGGTTTGAAAGTGGATCCCCGTCATTTTTATATGAATACGTAAAAGGGAGAAATATAAGTTACGAAGATTTAGTAAAATATACAGTAAGCAAATCAGATTTC
>NZ_BAAHYY010000114.1:0-204 GCF_054657315.1 Marinitoga arctica
TCTTTGTCTATTCCCAATTTCCCAATTAGTGTTTCTAAATCAAATTTTTCTGTTTTTCCAAATAATACTTTTCCTTTATTTGCTACATATACATATTTTTCTATTGGAATAATATCTATATACATATTGTTCTTTAATTCAATATTTTCAGTTGCTATTAATGTTTCTTTTGTTTCTGGATCAAATATCTTTATTTCTGATAGT